>CAIKZV010000331.1 GCA_903831925.1 uncultured Burkholderiales bacterium | reverse complement strand
CCTGAAGCCGGCCAGGTCGCCATCGTGCCCGCTGATCTGCGGGCCGAATTCTGCCCAGTCGGTCACAACGCGAACCAGCGGTTCGATGCGCTCGGCCTCGATCCGCAACACTTCACGCTCGCCGACCCTCAGCCACAGCACGCCATCCGGGCAGCGCGAACGCGACCAGGCCTCATAGCCGCCGTGCGCAATGACCTGCGCGAGCACCGGTGCCAAGTCGATACGGCTGCCGGCAACCTGGATGCCCGATTGCAGCTCAAACCAGCCATTGACCGGCGCGGGGCCTGACGCCGGCTGCTTGGCGTCATCGACATCGTCCGCGTCATCGGCCTGATCGGCAGGAGCGGCCGCGGCATTTTCGGACACTGCATTGTTGGCCCCGGCAAGGTCGGGGGACTTTGCCGAGCGCGCGCCCGCACCTGCCGCTGACCGAGTCGGCCAATCGCCCGCTTCGGCGGGAACCGGCGTCAGTTCGAGCGATACCGAATCGGCCTCGACCAGGGTGAGCGGCACCACCGATTCATCGACCAGCATCCAGCCCTCACGTTCGAGCCGGGGGGCAAGTTCGAACTTGATGCGGGCCGCGGCAACGCTGGTGCAAGGCAAAGTGGCAATCGTGAGCCAGCCGCTGCCGCCCTTTGATTTCGCACGGGCCGCATCGGTCGCCGGCTCGGTAGCAAAGCGCAGACCATCGTCGTCGGCCGCCAGGCGTCGGAGGCTGTCATGAAGCGACTCGCGCAGCGCACGCTCGGCCGGCGGATCGCAGATCAGCAGCAGCGGGCCGATGTCGTCGCGAATGCCAAGGCTGGTCGAGCGCAGCGGTTCGATGCGTCGCCCCTCGTATTCGACCGCAATCGATACCGCCATCAGGCCAGACGGCGCAGCCGACCCGCCCGGTGAAGCGCCGGATGCAGCGGTCTGAGAACCACCTGAAATACCAGACGGAGAACCGAACTGAGCACCGCGCCTCGCACTGGCCGCCGACACCGCGAACAGCCCGAGCACCGGACGAGGTGATCCGATGCGTTCGCGCACGGCATGGCCGCTCAGTTCCGGGATCGCTGCCTGAATCTCGGGTCGTGCGCGCCGCTGCGCATGAAGCGTCAGCGCCACATCGTCGGCTGCCTCGGGCGGCACGAGCGGCGCAGCCCGCAACCAAGCCATCAGCGGCGGCGCGGGCGGCGCATCGATCGGGCCGATCAGCAGCGCCTGACGGTCGATCCAGCAGGGCTCGGCGGTGTAGACCGCTTCGCCACTCGGCTCGACCTGCAGGGCGAGGCGCATCGACCCACCTTTCCCCGACTCGCCCTGCGCCGATGATTGCCAGGCCATCGATGCCTGTCGCGACTCGCCGGGCGCCAGCAACAGACAGTCGCCGGGCGTCGGCGGTCGGTCGAGGTAAAGACGTGACGATCCCGCCAGCAGCAGCAGCACATCGCGGGCATGCGTCATGTCGAGCAGGAAGCCGCCGATCACCGGCGTGGCGCGCGCGGTCAGCGCCGCAACCCGCAGGTCGATGTCGTCCCAGTAGGCAGGCGGCGACTGGACATGCCCGACCATCGACCGATAGGGCTGCGGATCGTGAAGGCTGCCATCGGGATCCTGTCGAACCTTGAAAACATGCAGGGACGGCCTGCGCAAGTCGCTGCGAAGGACATAGCAAAGCGCGCTGCGCGCAGCTTGTGCGCCGGGTTGCCAGCGCAGCAGGCGCAACTCGCGCACCCACTGCAACACCTGGTGACGCTCAAGCGCCGCGATCTGAGGCGCAGCCTCGCGGCTGGCTGGCTCGCCCTCGCGATCACCGCCGACTCCGTCCTGCAGATCGCGCAACCAGGCGAGCAGCAGCGCTGCACCGTGCTTGCAATCGAAGGCCACCGGACAGGTGCACTCGTTCGACACGCGGATGACAGCACCGTTTGGCGCCAGGCGCACTGTCGTCTTGTAGGTTTCCCCGGCACTGCCCTCGACCTCGCCCTCGAGCCGACCGGGCGCCAACTCCCTCACCGACAGCACCCGGCCAGCGGCAAACACCTTCTCACCCTTGAGCGCAGTCTCGCGATCAAGGCCAAGCGGCGTGCGGGCGAACCGGTTCCGAAAAAGGTCGAGCAGCATCAGATCAGGGTGTGCGTTGCGAGCAGGCAACCGATGAGTGTAGCGCCACCTGATGTCGCCTGATGGACGAGATCATGGCGTCCGGGCGACACTGTCGGACGATGAAACCCGACACCCGACCCGAGCCGGGGTCTGCGCAAGGCGGACCTTCCACCCATTCACCACCGATTCCTGCATCGGCCCTGGCCGGTCTGAAGGTCATCGAGCTCGGCCAGCTGATTGCCGGACCGTTTGCCGCCAAGACCCTGGCAGACTTCGGCGCCGATGTGATCAAGATCGAGCCGCCGGGTGCCGGCGATCCGCTGCGGGTCTGGCGCATGCTCAAGGACGGCACCTCGGTCTGGTGGCAGGTTCAGTCGCGCAACAAGCGCAGTCTGTCCCTCGATCTGCGCACCCCCGAGGCACAGGACATCGTCAGGCGACTGGCAAGTGACGCCGATGTGCTGATCGAAAACTTCCGGCCCGGGGCGATGGAGTCCTGGGGCCTTGGGCCCGACACACTGCGCGCCCTCAATCCGCGACTCATCATGCTGCGCATCAGCGGCTACGGCCAGACCGGCCCCTATCGCGACAAGCCGGGATTCGGCGTCGTGGCCGAAGCGATGGGCGGACTGCGCCATCTCACCGGCGAACCCGGCCAGGTGCCGGTGCGGGTCGGTGTGAGCATCGGCGATACGCTGGCGGCGCTTCACGGCGTGATCGGTATCCTGATCGCGCTGGCCAATCGGCAGCGCACCGGCCAGGGTCAGGTGATCGACGTCGCGCTCTTCGAGGCGGTCTTCAACTGCATGGAAAGCCTGCTGCCCGAATACAGCGCATTCGGTGCGGTGCGAGGGCCGGCCGGCAGCGCGATGCCAGGCATCGCGCCCACCAATGCCTATCCTTGCCTGGGCGAAGGCAACACGCCTGCCTTCGTGCTGGTGGCCGGCAACGGCGACAGCATCTTTCGCCGGCTGATGACCGCGATCGGCCGACCCGACCTCGGCGCCGACCCAGGCCTGGCCGACAACGCCGGGCGTGTCAGCCGCGTGTCCGAGCTCGATGCGGCGATCGCCGAGTTCACCCGAACCCGCAGCGTCGACGACGTGCTGGCCATCCTCGATGCCGCCTCGGTGCCGGCAGGTCGGGTCTACAGCGTTGCCGATATCGCCGCCGATCCGCATTACCGCGCCCGAGGCGCCATCGAGCAGATCGTCATGGACGACGGCAGCCGGCTCGAGGTACCCGGTTTCATCCCCAAGCTGTCGGACACCCCCGGCAGCCACCGGCGCAACGCGCCCACCATCGGCCAGGACACCCGACCGATCCTGCGCGAAGTCGGCCTGACCGACGCCCAGATCGACGAACTCGCCCGACGCGGCGTGATCGCCCTTCCCTCCCCGCCACCCGGGCCACGCGCCCCCGACAAATCATGATCGACCATCTCGACCATCTGGTGCTGACCACCATTGACGAAGCCGCCTGCATCAACTTCTACACCAGGGTGATGGGCATGCGGCACGAGCGCTTTGAAGCCGCCGACGGCATCGTTCGCCAGGCCTTTCACTTCGGCAACCAGAAGATCAACCTGCATATCAGAGGGCGCGAGTTCACGCCCAAGGCGCATCTGCCGGTGCCGGGCGCGCTCGATCTGTGCTTCATCTCCTCGGTGCCGCTTGCGCAGGTGATTGCCAATCTCGCCGCCCACCAGTGGCCAATCATCGAAGGTCCTGTGATGCGCACCGGCGCCACCGGCATGATCCGCTCGGTCTATTTGCGCGACCCCGACCTCAACCTGATCGAAATCTCGGAGCCGGCATGAGCGCGATCACCGATTTGCATGAAGGCTGCACGATGGGCGATCTGCTCATCCGCGCGATTCAGCGCGGCGGCGACCGCACGGTTTTCGTACTCGATGACGAGCAGATCACCTATCGCGAGTTTGGCCACCGGCTCAGCCGCTTCATCCAGGCACTCGAAGCGCGTGGGCTCAAAGGTGGCGATGCAGTGGCTGCGGTCTCGTCGAATCGGCCAGAAGCCTTCATGGTCACCGCAGCCGCCTTCCTGATGGGCATGCGCGTGACCTGGATGCATCCGCTCGCCTCCGAGGACGACCATGCCTATCTGCTCGAGGATTCGGGCGTCCAGACCCTCTTCGTCGATCCGATCGCCTTTGCTGCCCGCGGCGCGGCCCTGAAAGCCCGCGTGCCCTGTCTGCAGCAGGTGTTTGGCCTGGGCCCCGGGACCGACGATGAGGACATCCTCGCCGCAAGCCAGGCCTTCACACCGCAAACGCTGGTGTCGCTCGCGCAGCCGAACGATCTGTGCGTCCTGATCTACACCGGCGGCACGACCGGTCGCCCCAAAGGCGTGATGCATACCCACCGGGTGCAGGTCACGATGGTGATGACCGAGCTGGCCGAATGGGATTGGCCGCAGGACGTGCGCTTTCTGGCGATGACGCCGATCACGCACGCCGCCGGCGCGATGATCGTCGCGGTGATGATGCGCTCGGGCCTGTTCGTGATGAGCAAGGCGTTTGATGCACAGCGATTTTTCGACCTCGTGGAGCAGCACCGCATCACGACGACTTTCCTTGTGCCGACCATGATCTATGTGCTGCTCGATCATCCCGGGATCGCGACCGCCGACCTCTCGAGCCTGCAGACGATCATCTACGGTGCCTCGCCGATGTCGCCATCGCGCCTTGTCGAAGGCATGAAGCGCTTCGGCCCGGTCTTCATGCAGCTGTATGGCCAGTCGGAAGCGCCGAATTGCGTCACGGTGCTGCGTCGCATCGACCACGACCCTGAACACCATCCCGAACGACTGGCCTCCTGCGGCGCGCCGATCGGCAATCTTCAGGTCAAGCTGCTCGATGACGACGGCATTGAGGTGGCCGATGGCGAGGTCGGCGAAATCTGCTGCCGCGGCCCGCTGGTGATGGCCGGCTACTGGAAAAAGCCGGAGGAAACTGCCAAAGCGCTTCGCCACGGCTGGCTCTATACCGGAGATCTCGCACGTCGCGATGCCGATGGATTTCTCTACATCGTCGATCGCAGCAAGGACATGATCATCACCGGCGGCTTCAACGTCTTTCCGCGCGAAATCGAGGATGTGCTCACCCGGCATCCGGCGGTCGCAGCCGCAGCGGTCATCGGCGTGCCCGACGACAAATGGGGCGAGGCGGTCAAGGCAGTCGTCGTGCTCAAGGCAGGTGCCAGCGTCGCAGCCGAAGCGCTGATCGCCATGGTGCGAGATGCAAAGGGCGCGGTGCATGCGCCCAAGTCACTCGATTTCGCCGACAGCCTGCCGGTGACCGGCCTGGGCAAACCCGACAAAAAAGCGCTGCGGGCGACCTACTGGGGTGAGACCACTCGGGCGGTGAACTGAGGGCGGTGAACTGAGGGCGGGGAAGCGTCCTCAGTTGCGTCCTCAGTTGCCTCCTCCGCTTCGT
>CAIKZV010000330.1 GCA_903831925.1 uncultured Burkholderiales bacterium | reverse complement strand
GGTAAGACCTTCACCGAAAAGACGACCTACAAGCGGGGAGCCACCGACTTTTCTTCCCAGGTCGCTCGCATGAAGGCCGCCAATTGCGATCTGGTGGTGCTCGGGACCATCCTGCGCGAGACCATCGGCACGATGGGCGAAGCAAAGAAAATCGGCTTTACACCTGATTTCTTTGGCTCCAGCGCGGTCTATAACGACCTGGTTCACAAGCTCGGTGGCCCGGTGGTCAACGGCCTCTACGGCATGCACTCGCAGTTCCAGCCCTACATGGACGACCCGGACGACAAGGTCCGTTTCTGGGCCACCAAGTACAAGACCAAGTTCAACGAAGACCCGACGATCTACTCGATCTACGGTTACTCGATCATCGATTCGTTTATTGTCGGCGCCCGCAACGCAGGGCCTAATCTGACGACCGACTCTTTCATCAAGGCCATGGAAAGCACCAAGTTCCCGCCCGATATGTTCGGAAGCGCGCCGCAGACCTTCTCGTCGACTTACCGACTGGGTAATGACCAGAGCCGGCTGTCGCAGATCCAGAATGGTCGCTGGGTGAAGGTCACCGACTATTTGCCGGTGCCCAAGGCAGCGAAGTAAGACTTGTCATCGGGCGCCCTGTCGGGTGCCCGACTAGCGTCCAAATGAAAATGGCCAGCAATGCTGGCCATTTTCGTTTGGCAGACGCAGGCGCGGTGGCCATGCCTGCCGTGCTCAATTCAACGCAGACTCAGCGACCACCAAGCCCGATCGACCGGGCGATCACTTCTTTCATGATTTCGTTGGTGCCGCCATAGATGCGCTGCACACGGGCATCGGCCCAGGCGCGGGCGATCGGATACTCCCACATGTACCCGTAGCCGCCGTGCAACTGCACGCACTCGTCGATCACCTTGCACTGCAGATCACTGCACCAGTACTTGGCCATCGAGGCGGTTGCGGTGTCGAGTTTTCCTTCAAGCAGGAGTTCGGTGCAGCGATCAACAAACACTCGAGCGACCTGGACCTCTGTCTGCAGCTCAGCGAGCTTGAAGCGGGTGGTCTGGAAACTGGCCACCGTGGTTCCAAACGCCTTGCGCTCTTTGGTGTAGTCCATGGTCCAGTCGATCGCTGCCTGGGCGGCTGCGATTCCGGAGATGGCGATCTGCAGCCGCTCCCAGGGCAACTCCTGCATCAGGTAGATGAAGCCGCGATTCACATCGCCAAGCAGATTGGCCTTGGGCACTTTGACGTTGTCGAAAAAGAGCTCCGAGGTGTCCTGGGCTTTCATGCCGACTTTCTTGAGACGCTTGCCCTTCTCAAAGCCCGGCATACCGCGTTCGACCAGCAACAGGCTTGTGCCTTTGGCGCCAGCCGACGGGTCAGTCTTCGCAACGACGATCACGAGATCGGCATGCCAGCCATTGGTGATGAAGGTCTTCGAGCCGTTGAGCACAAAGTGGTCGCCGGCATCATGGGCCGTGCTGCGAATTCCCTGGAGATCGGATCCGGCAGCCGGCTCGCTCATTGCGATCGCGCCGACAATTTCGCCGCGGGCCATTGCAGGCAGGTAGCGTTCTTTCTGCGCCTCGTTGCCATAGCGAAGAATGTAGGGCGCCACGATTTCGTTGTGCAGACCGAAGCCAAGTCCGGTGAAGCCTGCGCGTGCGATCTCCTCAAACATCACCACCGAATAGAGACGATCAGCGTCCGAGCCGCCATATTGCTCGGGCATCGACAGGCAAAGCAGTCCGTTGGCACCGGCCTTGGTCCAGACGCTGCGGTCGACATAGCCCTGTTCCTCCCACTCGGCATGATAGGGAGCAACTTCCTTGTCGAGAAACTTGCGGACGGTATCGCGAAACTGTTCGTGCTGCTCGCCGAAAACGGTACGTTCGATCATCTTGTCTCCTGAGTAATAAGGTCAGCTTGCCTCGAGCTTTCTGCTCGAATCGACTGCCGCAAGCAAGTGGCCTGCGAGCGCCGAGGGCGAAAAAGGTTTGCGTAAAACCGTCACTGCGGGTGAATCCACCAGCCGATCAATTTTCGTCAGATCATCGCCGGAGATGAGCACATACTTGGGAGAATACCCGAGCCATTCATCGATCGCGTCGAAGGCGTCCAACCCATTCAGACCTGATTGCAGAGCGTAGTCGCTAACGACCGCATCGACCATTCGCTCTGAATCGGCATGCGCTGAGTGAAGCGACGCCAGGTCTGCACCGCAGGCAACAATCACCCCCCATTCCTCAAGCCGCTCAGCGATCGCAAGACGGGCCTCGAGATCGTCTTCAAGCAGCAGAACGTAAGCGCCATTGAGTGCCGTGAAATCAGCCTCATCATGCACCGAGTCGATGATGGGCAACGGTCCCGCTGCCATCTCGGTCAGCGCATCACACGGTATGGTGACGCTGAAGCGTGTCCCTCGACCCGGGCGCGACCGAATCCCGATCTGATGCCCCGGCAGCTGGTCGATGATGCGTCGAACCAGGAAAAGACCAAGCCCCAGCCCGGCAGGCCGGTCCTTGTGACCACGATTAAGTTGACGGTAGGGCTGCCAGATATCGTCGAGCTTGTCGGCATCGATACCGATACCGTTGTCGATCACATCGATACGGCAAATGCCATGCCGCATTGAGGCGGCAACCACTATTCCGCTTCCCGAATCGGGCCTGACAGGCGTGAACTTGAGTGCATTGGAAATCAAGTTGCCGAGGACGCGAAATAGCGACTTTCTGTTGGACAGGACAACCAGTCGTTCATCCGGAAGTCGCACACGGAACTGCAAGCCCTGACGCTCGGCCTGAGGCGCATAGGTATCCCGAAGTGTTCTGAGCACTGATGCGACCGCAACAATCTCCAGGCGCGAATTCTCAGAAGAATGAGCGTCATCAGCCGCATTCAGGACGTGATCGAGAGAGCCACCCAACAAATCGATCGCCACGCGCGTCTTGCGAGACTGCTCGGCCACTCCGGCGAGGTCATGACGGGCGACATGGCGCTCAAGCACATCCAGATGCATGACCGCCGCGGTCATCGGCTGCCTCAAGTCGTGATTGATCGCTGCGATCAGTCGTTCCTTTTCACGCCTGGACTCCTCAACTTGATCCAGAGCCTCTTCGGCAGACCGCTTCGCGCTAAGCATCAGCCTTCGCTGCAGAAAGAGCGTGCGCTCACGTGACTCGGTCAACATCGACATCACATGGCCCGAGACGAGCGCAACGAAATAATACAAGGCCTGTCGAAATACGACTGGAAACGGCGCGGAATAAAATGAAAAACCTAGAACAACGATAACTAATAATAGTGCGTTACTTGCCGCTAAAATTGCCGGCAACCTCAACATAGTGTTAATCCAAAACACCGCGAATACCACAGCCGGACCTACACTAACCACTGCCGCCACTGCATTTGGACCGGGAGCACTAATAACTTCCCTAAACACTAAAAAAACAAATATTGCGTTATTAACTAT
>CAIKZV010000329.1 GCA_903831925.1 uncultured Burkholderiales bacterium | reverse complement strand
TGTGCGTGTGGCGCCCCGATGGACCGCCTCTGGTCGATTGCATCGAGACCCGGGTGACATTTCGCCGCCTGAGCGACGATGAAATCGAACGCTATCTGCTCGCCGAAACCCCCTACGACTGCGCCGGATCGGCGAAATCGGAAGGTCTGGGCGTCAGCCTGCTCGATGCGCAGGACGGCCCCGATCCGAGCGCACTGGTCGGTCTGCCGCTGATTCGGCTGTGCGCGATGCTGCGCGAGTGCGGCCTGAGCTTTCCCTGATAGCCGGCATGCCGACACCATCGACCGGCCGGCTGCTGTGTGTCCCGACGCCGGTGTCTGCCGATCGGCGTCCTCAGGACGACCTGTCGGCGGCGGTGATCGAGCGGATCGCCCGCATCGACTATGTCGTCGCCGAAAACGCCAAGACCGCGCGCGCCTTTCTGGGCAAGCTGCCGCTTGTGCGACCGATTCAGGCCATCGAGATCGTCGAACTGAACGAACACACCCGCCCGGATGCGGTGGCCGCGATGCTGGATCCGCTGCTGTCGGGACGCGACGCCGCGCTGATGTCGGAAGCGGGATGCCCGGGTGTGGCGGATCCGGGTGCCCGGCTGGTGCAAGCCGCTCACCGGGCCGGCATCACGGTCGAGCCGATTGTGGGGCCCAGCTCGCTTCTGCTGGCCCTGATGGGATCGGGCCTGGAAGGCCAGCGATTTGCTTTCGCAGGCTATCTGCCCACCGACGCGCCAGCACGCAAAGCACGCCTTCGCGAACTAGAACAACGCTCGCGTCGCGAGCGCGAGACGCAGCTGTTCATCGAGACGCCCTACCGGAATCAGGCGATGTTTGATGCACTGCTGGGCAGCCTGAATGAGTCGACCTGGGTTTGCGTGGCCGCCGACCTGACCGGCTCGCGCCAGCGTCTGATCACCGACCGGATCAGCGGCTGGCGACAGCGCGGCGCAAAGCTCGAAAAGCTCCCGACGGTCTTTCTGCTGCTCGCCGACTGATTCTCAGCGAAGGCGCAGCGATTGCGCGGAAGCGCCAATCTCCCGCGCAATGACCTGCCCGGCCGAAACGCCTGCCCGTTTCGCCAGCCGCTCGGCAAAACTCTCGGTGCGCGTGAAGTCGACCAATTCGTCGGCCTTGATGACATCGCGCGCCACCGAGCGCAAAGAACCCAGTTCATCGGCCAGGCCCATTTCGACACTGGTCGCGCCCGTCCAGACCAGCCCGGAAAAAAGCTCGGGATTCGATTTCAGGCGCTTGCCGCGACCGGCTTTGACCGTGTCGATGAACTGCTGATGGATGGTGGCGAGCATGGACTTGGCATACTCGCGCTGCGATTCGTTCATCGGAGAAAAGGGGTCGAGAAACCCCTTGTTGTCGCCGGCGGTAATCAGCCGACGCTCGACACCGGCCTTTTCCATCGTGCCGGTGAATCCGAAGCCGTCCATCAGAACACCGATCGAGCCCACCAGACTGGCCTTGTCCACATAGATCCGGTCAGCGGCCACCGCCACATAGTAGCCACCCGAAGCGCAGATTTCCTCGATGACCGCATCCACCGGTATGGTCGGATTGGCGGCCCGCAGCCTGCGGATCTCATCATTGATCAGACCGGCCTGCACCGGACTGCCGCCCGGACTATTGATGCGCAACACGATCCCGGCGGTACCCGGATCCTTGAAGGCGGCGCGAAGTCCATCGATGACCGCATCGGCATCGACCTGCCCCTTTGCCTCCAGTACACCGTTCAGTTCGATGACCGCGGTATGCCGGGTGCTCGAGGCGGTGTAATCGGACAGATGGAACCAGTCGGTCAGCACGCCAAGCGTGATCAGAAATGCGCCAAGCGCCATGAAACGGAAAAAGTTTCGCCAGCGCCGGGCCGTCCGCTGCTCATCGAGGGTCGACATCAGCAGCTTTTCAAGCAGCCCACGCTCCCAGCCGGCGTCGGTCGCCTTGTCTGGCAGCGATGCGGCCGCACGGGACTGATGCGAGGCCTCAGCGGCGGT
>CAIKZV010000328.1 GCA_903831925.1 uncultured Burkholderiales bacterium | reverse complement strand
CACCACCCGCACCCTGAACTTCGGACAGGGGTCGGTGATGATGCTCGCCGCGGTCGCCGCTGTGCTGTTTGCAGGCCAGGGCATGAACCTGTACGCAGCGCTGTTGGCCGGCATCGCGCTGGTCGGTCTGGTGGGCGGCCTGACCGAAGCCATCGCAATCAGACCGATCGCCAAGCTCGGGGGCAGCATGGGCTGGGTGGTCACCACGCTGGGCATCGGCATCTTTCTGCAGGGCTTCGTGGCGAAATACTTCGGCTCGCAGGCGCTGGCCTTTCCGTCCTTCCTGTTCTCGCCGCGCGACTATGTGAGCGTCTTCGGCGTCCGTCTGTCGGCCCAGTATCTGGTGATCCTCGCGATCGCAATGGTGCTGGTGCTGGCCTTCGAGTACTTCCTCAAACGCACTGCCTGGGGCCGTGCCCTGCAGGCGGTCGCGATGGATCCTGACCTGGCCTCTGTCATGGGCGTGCCGGTGCGAAAGGTGGTGACCCTGTCCTATGTCGGCAGCGGCATCCTTGCCGGCATCGCAGGCGTGCTGGTCGCACAGATCACCGGCACGGTCGACTCGGCCTTCGGCTTCAACCTGCTGATCTTCGGATTCGTGGCAGCGGTGCTGGGCGGCATCGGCAACACCTGGGGCGCGCTTGCCGGCGGCATCTTTCTGGGCGTGACCGAAAAGCTGGTTGGCGGCTACATCTCGACCGCCGCCGAACAGGGCATTGCCTTCGCACTGCTGATGCTCGCACTGGCGATTCGCCCCGAAGGTCTGCTGGGCGAAAAAGAGGTGGTCAAGGTATGAACGCCCTGCGACAGACTGTCTCGAAAGGTTTGGGTCATCCGGCAACGAGTCTCGTCGTACTGCTGGCCTTGTGGTTCTGGCCGGCATCGGCCGACCGTGGGACGGTGCAATTGCTGTCCTTCGTCATGCTCAACATCCTGCTCGCCCAGAGCATCAATCTGCTGACCGGTGTTGCCGGGCAGATATCGCTGGGTCACGCCGGATTTTTCGCCATCGGCGCCTACGGATCGGCCTTGCTGGTCAAGTCGGCAGGCGCGCCGGTGATCGCTGCAATACTTGGCGGCACCGTCATCACGGCAGCCGTCGGTTGGCTGCTCGCGGTACCGGCGGGACGGGTCAAGGAGTTCTACCTCGCGATGATGACCTCGGGCTTCGGCCTGCTGTGCTTCGAGATCATCAAGGAGTGGAACGACGTGACCGGCGGCGTGATGGGCTTGAGCGGGATCGCATCGCCGACCCTCAAGACCCTGACCATCCTGGGCCTGAAAATCGACGCGATCGACTATTTCAGGATTCTCCTGGTGGCTGCCGCAGTCGTGCTCTGGCTGTTGCGCAACTTCATCCAGTCGCATCACGGCCGTGCCTTTTTTGCGATCCAGGCCAGTGAAATTGCCGCCGGCAGCATCGGCATCGACCAGGCACAAACCAAGCGCCGTGCCTATGCGATCAGCGCGGCAATCGCCGGGTTGGCCGGTGCCTTCTATGCCCACCTCGTGGGCTATCTCGGACCCGACAGCTTCACCATCATGCGCTCGGTCGAAGTGCTGGTCATGGCGGTGGTGGGCGGGATCGGCACGATCGTCGGACCGGTTCTCGGCGCGGTGCTCTTTACCTATCTGCCCAGCAAGCTGCAGGCTTTCGCGGCCTATCAGTTCATGGTCTATGGCCTGATCCTGATGGTGGTTTTCCTGCTGTTTCGCAAGGGATTCGCCGGCGCGATCGCAGAGCCCGCCCGCTTCATTCAGCCCCGTGCGCTCAAGGCGGTCGGTCTTTCCGCAGCCGGTGTACCGGCACGGATCGATGCGTCGGCTGCGCAGACTGCCCAGCCTGCGGCAGCCACAGCGGGCCATCAGACCGATACAGCACCACTGCTCGAAGTGCGCGATCTGGTCAGGCGCTTTGCCGGTCTGGTGGCCGTCGATGGCGTCTCGCTGGCGCTGCACCCGGGCCGGATCACGGCGCTCATCGGCCCCAACGGATCGGGCAAGAGCACGCTGGTCAATGTGGCCAGCGGCATCTATACGCCGAGTTCGGGACAGGTGGTTTTTCGCGGCAAGGACATCGGCGGTCAAGCCAATCACACGATTGCTGCGCAGGGCGTGGTCCGGACCTTCCAGGACCCGCGGCTGGTGCCCAGCTTCACCGTCCGTGAAAACGTTCTGCTGGGCGCTCATCTTCGCTATCGCAGCTCGATGATCGCCTCGGCCTTGCGCCTTCCTGGCGTGATGCGGGAAGAGCAGGCCCATCTGATTCGGGCCACCGAGGTGATGGAGGTTGCAGGCCTGTCGGGCGTTGCCGATCAACTGCTCGAATCACTGCCCTATGGCTATCGGCGGCTGACCGAAGTGGCTCGCGCGATGATGGCCGATCCCGATGTCCTGATGCTCGATGAGCCCGCGGCAGGTTTGTCCGAAGGTGAGCTTGGCCGGCTGGCCGAAGTCATCCGCTACATCAAGTCTCAGGGCAAGTCGGTGCTGCTGATCGAGCATCACATGGACTTCGTCAACGACATCGTCGACTACGTGGTCGTGCTCGACAGCGGACGCGTGATTTATCGCGGCGACATGCCGGGCATGCGACGCGATCCGGCGGTCATCGAAGCCTATCTCGGCATCCAGCAGGTGGCCCATGATTGAACTGAAAAATGTCAATGTCGCCTACGGCAATATCAAGGCCCTGCACGACATCAACCTGATCGCGCGACCCGGTGAGATCACGGCGGTTCTTGGGGCCAATGGTGCAGGCAAGTCATCCCTGCTCAAGGCGATTGCCGGCGCAGCACAGTCGGCGAGCGGCTCGATCACGATCAATGGCGAAGACCTCACCCGCATGCCGACCCATCTGCGTGCACGCAAAGGCGTGTCGCTCGCCATGGAAGGCCGACGCCTGTTCCGGGGGTTGAGCGTGGAAGAAAACCTGTCGATCGCATGGAGCTTCGGGCCAAGGCGCACGCCGTTCGCGCAGGCACTCGAGCAGGTCTACCAATCCTTCCCGATCCTGAAGGAACGCCGCCACGGCAAGTCGGGCATGCTGTCGGGCGGTCAGCAGCAGATGCTGATCGTCTCGAGCGTGACCATCCGCGAGCCGCAATACATGCTGCTCGATGAGCCCTCACTTGGGCTCGCGCCGATCATCGTGCAGCAGATCTTCGGCTTCATCACCCACTATTCAAATTCGCGCCAGACCACCGTGATCCTGGCCGAACAGATGGCCGCCATGGCCTTGCAGATCGCCGATCAGGGCTACGTGCTGCGGCATGGCCGCGTGGTGATGCAGGGTACCGCCGACGAACTGAAGAAGGCCGATGTGGTGAGCCAGCTCTCGGCGGCGTATCTCTAAGAGGAGCTGGCACGATGGACTTCACGCGACAGGATCTTTTTTTTGATGGCGACGGGGTCAAGCTGCACGGCTGGCTTTATCGCCCGATCGAAGACGCCGACGAGTCGGAAGCTGCCACACCGCCGCCGGCGCGGGCGGCGATCCTGCTCAGCCATGGCTTTACCGCGCTGATGGAACTCGGTCTCGATGACTATGCCAAGGCGTTCGCGGCGGCAGGCTTTGTGTGCCTGGTCTATGACCACCGCAACTGGGGCAAGAGCGAAGGCTTTCCCCGCTACGAGACCCATCCCTGGGTACAGGTCGAGGACATGCGGGCCGCCCTCTCCTTTTTGCGTACGCTGCCGGGCGTCGATGCGGCGCGAATCGGCTTGTGGGGCACGAGCTATTCGGGCGGACATGCGATCACCGTGGCCGCACTCGACAGGCGCGTGCGCTGCGTGGTCTCGCAAGTGCCTCTGGTATCGGGTGAGCGAACCTTTGCCAGCTGGGTGCCTGCTGATCGGCGGGCCCGTTTCATGGAGCGCCTGTCGGCAGACCGGGACGCCCGAGCACGCGGCGAGCCCGCGGTCATCACCCGACCGGCGCCGTCCGGCTCCGAGACCGAGGAATGGGCACGCGCGGTCGATCGCGCAGGCGTCTATCCCAATGCCCTGACGATGCGAAGCCTGGAGCTGATGCGCACCTATGAGCCGATCGACTTCATTGCCCGGATATCACCCACGCCGCTGCTGATGATCGTGGCCGACCAGGATACCCAGACCCCGGTCGCCTGGCAGCTCGAAGCGTTTGCGCTTGCCGGAGAACCCAAGCGGCTGATCACGCTGAAGGGGCGCCACTACGACCCGTATATGGGCCTGCTCGACCAGTCGATTGCCGCAGCACTCGACTGGTTCACCACCCATCTCGGCTGAGAGCCAGCTGCCCTTCAGCCTTGCTTTGAACTCCGCGTTGCACCCTTTTATTTGGCCAGGCCGGCCTTGATCAGCAGCGGCTTGACGCTGTTGAAATAGGCCTCCGAATACGCCCTGTATTCGGCCGGATTGCGACGCCAAGGCACCTGGATGAAGCGATCGAGCAGCGGCTGGGTGCCCGGATCGTTGGTGGCATCATTGAAGGCCTCATGGATCGTCTGCACGATGTTCGAGGGCAGGCCCTTCGGACCGACCAGGCCATACGGGCTGTGAGCGATCGCGTTGATGCCGCGCTCCTTGAGCGTCGGTGCATCGGGATACTTGGGAATGCGCTGCTCGGTCGCCATGGCCAGGATCCGGAACTGCCCGCTGTCGACCT
>CAIKZV010000327.1 GCA_903831925.1 uncultured Burkholderiales bacterium | reverse complement strand
GGTGCCAGCCATTGCGCCTGCTGCGAGGGGGCAGCCAGATGCATCAGCGTGTCGATGTTGGGCTGGTCGGGTGCGGCGCATCCGAGTGCACCGGCGCCGATGAAGCTGCGCCCGCATTCCTCGAAGACCTGCGCGCAGTCCTGCCAGCACAGCCCCATGCCGCCTGACTCGCGCGGCAACTGCGGTGCGACCAGTCCTTGGGCCTGGGCGAGCGCACGCAGCTCGCGGGTGACGGTGTCGAGCCATTCGACATCATGAGTGCGGCTGTAGTCTTCGCGCGGAATCGCCTGCTCGTCGATGAAGCTGCGCACGCGGGCGCACAAAGCATCGAGCTCGTGAGGCGGCAATGGGGCAGGGCGCGTGCGCGCAAGCGTGGCAAGGGCCATTACGGTTTCTCCTGAAATGATGCGAACCATTCGGCGGCGCTCATGCCTAGCGACACGCGGCGCATCGTGCCCTTGATTGCCGCCACGCCCTCGGGCTTCCAGGTGGCGATGAGGGTGGCAAGTTCGATGCAGCGAGCCACGACCTGATCGTCGGCGACCACCTCTGTGGCAACGCCGATTGAATGAAGCTGGGGCCCGGCCACGCGATCGCCAAGCAGCGCGAGGCGCGCGGCAACCGCTTCGGAGTGGCGCAGCGCCAACCAGGCGAGGTTGTTGGGCGCAGCCATGCCGATGCGAATCTCGGCGATCTGCAGATAGCCGGTTTCGCCGCAGACCAGGATGTCGCCGGCCAGCGCGAGTGCCGCGCCGCCATTGATCGCAAAGCGCTCAAGGCCGACCAGCAGCACCTTGCGGGTCGAGGCGAGCGCGACATGGACCTCGCGCCAGCGGGCCTGAAAGCCTGCCACCAACTCTGGCTGGGGCACTGCGCCGAAGGCGCTCAGATCGAGGCCCGAGCACAGCGCACCGCCTGCGCCGCGCAGCACCGTGGCTCTGATCGAGGCATCGGCCTCGATCGTCTGCAGCGCAGCGAACAGGCCCTCGGCAAGCGCACCGTTGATCGCATTGCGACGCGCCGGACGATTGAGCACGATCTCGGCCCAGCCGTCATGGCGATGCAGCAGTACGGCGGGTTCATCGGTCAGGGTTTGGGGACTGGTCGCAGCAGTCGGTTCGGTCATGGTCTCAGCCTCGCAGGGTCACTCGGTAATCCATCATGTCGGCGCGACAGTCGGTGACCGAGTGGGCAATCGGCCGGCCGTCGTAATCAATGCTGGTGGTGCTGATGCGCAGGATCGCTGCGCCTTCGTCATAGGCCAGCTGCTTTGCGAGCTTCGCGTCGGCGACCATGGCCGAGACCGACACCCGTGTGCGGGCATGGCGCAGGCCGAGCTCGACTTCGATGGTCGTGGCCACATCGCGCTCGGCGAGGTCGGCTTTCGCGAGCCGGTCGGCGGTTTCGACCGGGCACCAGGTCGTGCCGACAACAAACGGGACCTCGTCGCGAAAGCGCAACACGGTGATCGTGCCGACCAGGGTGCCGGCTGGCAGATCGAGTTCGCGGGCCACCACTTCGGTGGCCTTGATGTGCCGGTGCGACAGCAGCTTGCCGCGTGCGGTGATGCCGCGACGGCGCATCGCTTCCAGCACGCCCACCAGCGGGCCGTGCGCCTCGCCGCGGCCGGGGCGGGTCACGAAAGAACCTTTTCCGTTGACGGTCTGCACCAGTCCGCTGGTCTGCAGCTCGCCGATCGCCTGGCGCACGGTGATCCGGCTGACCCCGAAGCGTTCGATCAGCGCCGATTCGGAGGGCAGGCGATCGCCGGGCCGAAGCGTGCCCGACAGGATGTCGGTGCGAACGGCGTCGCGCACCTGTGCAAAGAGGGGCGCCGGACCGGCGAGCCGGATCGGCGCACTGGCCGATTTCGGATTGGCCTGTGAAATCGGTATTGCGCCTGCCTTCGGTTTGGCGCCCGGCTTCAGTGTGGCGGTTACCGTGCGAGCAGGTCGGAGGCTGGGGTTTGTCATTGAAGCTTTGTCATTTAACCTATTATGATAGGTCATGACAGGAGGGGGTCAAGTGGATACTCAAAATCGACAGCCAGGAATTGTCGGCACAACAATTGCCAGCCAAAAATTGTGTGACACCTTCGGCATCGCTCAGCCGATCTTTGCCTTCACGCATTCGCTGGACACTGTCGCCGCGGTCTCGCGCTGCGGCGGACTCGGCGTCTATGGCGCAACCCGACGCACCCCCGAGGAGATCCGCACCGAGCTGGCCGCCCTGCGTGTAAAGGCCGGCGCCGTGCCGATCGGCGTCAATCTCGTGCTGCCGCCGGGCATGCCGGAAGACAACGATCCCGGCCCGATCGAAAGTCAGCTGCCGCAGCGGCACAAGGAGTTTGTCGCCCACCTCTATGAGAAGTACAAGGTGCCGGCGCCCGAGCGGCGCGGCATGCGAACCCGTTTTTTGCGCTCCAACGAGATCGCCCGTCAGCAGATGGCGGCGGTGCTTGAATCGGATGTCGAGGTGGTGGCCTGCGGCATCGGCGCACCGCCCGATTTCGTCGAAGCCTGCAAGCGTGCCGGCAAGCGCATCGTGGCCTTGTGCGGCTCGCCCAAGCATGCGCGCCGGGCGATCGATTCGGGGGCCGATCTGCTGGTGGCGCAGGGCCATGATTCAGCCGCCCATACCGGGCCGATCGGCACCTTTTCGCTGGTGCCGCAGGTGGTCGAGCTGGCCGGCGACGTGCCGGTGCTGGCCGCCGGGGGTGTCATGACCGGGCGCCATGTGGCCGCCAGTCTGGCGCTTGGCGCCCAGGGTGTCTGGACCGGCAGCCTGTGGCTGGCCTCCACCGAATATGCGATTCATCCGATCATTCTCGACAAGCTGCTGCGCGCGGGCAGCGATGACACCGTCATCACCCGCTCCGAGAGCGGCAAGACCTTTCGCCAGCTGCGTTCTGCCTGGAGTGACGAGTGGTCGGCACCCGATGCGCCGCGCCCACTCGGCATGCCTTTCCAGGACATGCTGGTCGGAGACCTGCTGGGTGCGATCGATGACCACGAAATCGAGCCCCTGATGCACTACGCGGTGGGGCAGGGCGTGGCCTGGCTGCGCTCGCGCCGTCCGGTGGCCGAGATCTTCGCGCAGCTGGTCGAGGAGTCGCGCGCGGCGCTGGCCAGTCTGCCGCGCTGATCGCATCCCATTCTTTGTTCATTGACGGAGTCTGTGCCATGAGTCGAGCCGAGAGTCCCTCACTTCCCGTTCGCCGCAGGGTCCTGGCGGCGCTGGCCGCCTCGGGCGCCGCGGCCATGGTGGCGAGGTCCGGTGTGCACGCGCAAACCGCCCCAGCCAGTGCCTGGCCCCAGAAGCCGGTGCGCATCGTCTCGCCCTATCCTGCCGGCGGCTCCAACGACAATGTCGCCCGCCTGCTCGCGGCACGCCTGAGCGACATGTGGAACCAGCGGGTGTTTGTCGAGAACAAGCCGGGTGCCAACAACCGGATCGCCACCGAGCAGATCGCCCGCATGGCACCCGACGGCTACAACCTGCTGTTTGCCGCCGCACCGCATGGCGCCAATCCGGGCCTGTACGACAACAAGCTGCCCTACGACACGCTCAAGGACTTCACGCCGATCGCCCGCGCGGTGATCTCGCCAGTCGGTTTCTGGGTGCCGGTCAATTCGCCTTTCAAGACCATGCGTGAACTGGCCGATGCCGCGAAAGCCAGGCCCGACATGCTGTTTGCCGGCTCGCCGGGCAACGGTAGCGGTCCGCATCTGGTGATCGAGCTGTTCAATTACCGCACCGGCGGCAAGCTGCAGCACCTGCCAATGAAGGGCGATGCGCCGCTGGCGATCGAGGTGGTGGCCGGCAGGGTCGATGTGGCAGTGACCGGCATGACGGTCATGAAGCCGCATTTTGATGCCGGCAAGCTGCGATTGCTGGCGGTCTCCTCCGACAAGCGTTTTCCGCTGGCCCCCGATGTCCCCACGCTTGCCGAAGCCGGCTTTCCGACGGTCGACGGATCGGCCTGGTTCGGCATGCTTGGTCCGGTGGGCATGGCGCCCGAGGTGGTCACGAAAATCAACCGCGATATCAACGCCATCCTTGCGCTGCCCGAGGTGCGCGGGCCGCTCGAGGCGGTCGGCATCATCGTGGCTACCGGTACGCCTGAGCAGTTTCGGGCCTTCATCGCGGCCGACGTCGAGAAGTGGACCCAGGTGGCCAAGGCCACCGGCATGAAGCCCGACTGATCGGTTCGAGATCGATCCGATCCTTTTTTGAAAATTATTTTTTTTGGTGTACCCGATGAATACCGACAGCCTTGATGCGCTCTTCAACCCGAGATCGATTGCGATCGTCGGTGCTTCGTCGTCGGCTCACCGAATCGGTGGCGTGCCGGTCGATCTGCTCAAGCGGCTGGGCTATGACGGTCGCATCCTGCCGGTCAATCCCAAATCCGAGGAGATCCAGGGATTGCCTGCCTGGCCCACGCTCACCGCGATCGGCGAGCCGATCGATCTGGCGATCTTCGCCCTTCCGGAGGCGGCGCTCGATGCGGCGATCGACGATGCGATCGCCGCCGGCGTCAAGACCGGCGTGGTGTTCACCGCCGGGTTCGCCGAGGTCGGCGCCGAGGGCGAGGCCGCGCAGCAGCGAATCGCCGAACGGGCCGCCGCAGCCGGACTTCGGCTGGTCGGCCCCAACTGTCTTGGCGTGATGAACGTGCGGCGCGGTGTCTATGCCACCTTCAGTCCGGCGCCGGGCATCGGCCTGGCCAAGGCCGGCTCGATCGGCATGGTCAGCCAGAGCGGTGCTTTTGCGGCCTATGCCTATTCGCTGGCGCGCGATCGCGGCGTCGGGCTGTCGGTCTGGGCCTCCACCGGCAACGAGGCCGATGTGCAGCTCGCCGATGTCATCGCCTGGATGGCCAAGGATCCGGATACCCGGGTGATCATGGTCTATATGGAAGGATGCCGTGATGGCGAGCGATTGCGCCGCGCGCTGGCGCTGGCACATGCTGCCCGCAAGCCGGTGGTGGTGGTCAAGGTCGGACGAACCGCGCTTGGCGCCCAGGCCGCCCGCTCGCATACCGCGGCACTCGCCGGCGACGATGCGGTCTATGACGCGCTTTTTCGTCAGTACGGCGTCTATCGGGCGCGTGATATCGAAGAGTTCTTCAATGTCGCCCAGGGTGCGGCGCTGGCCGGCCTGGCGCGCAATGACCGTCTCGCGCTCTTTACCGTCTCCGGCGGCGTCGGTGCCTTCATGGCCGATGAGGCTTCGTCGATCGGCCTGGATGTGGCAGAGCTGCCGATGCCGGCGCAACAGGAGATCCTGTCGCTGGTGCCGTTTGCAGCGCCCCGCAATCCGATCGACATCACCGGTCAGATCAGCAACGACCGCACCCTCATCGATCGCGCCACCCGCATCGTGCTCGATGCCGGCGACTACGGTGCCTGGATCGGTTTCATGGCCGCAGCCGGTGCGGGCGACAGTTTCTGGCCGGTGCTCGAGTCGCTGGTGATCGGTCTGCGCCGCGACTATCCCGACACCCTGCTGGTCATCAGCACGCTGTTGTCGGCAGCGCGCCGCGACCGTCTGGCCGAGCTGGGGTGTCTCAGTTTCGCCGAGCCGTCGAGCGCGGTGCGAACCATCGGCGGGCTGGCGCGGATCGGTCGTGCTTTCGATCTGCCGGTGCCGCCTCCCTTGTCGGCCTCCGCCGCACCGTCGCGTGTTCTCGCGCCGGGCGCGCTCGACGAAATCGCTTCACTGAAGTTCCTGGCCGAGGCCGGCGTGCCAACCGTGCCGGTCAGTCTGGCGCGCAGTGCCCCCGAGGCGGGCGCGATCGCTGCCGCCTCGCCGGGTGCGGCGTTTGCGGTCAAAGTGGTCTCGCCCGACATCCTGCACAAGACCGAGGTCGGTGGCGTGCGTCTGGGTGTCAGTGGCACGCGCCACGCCATCGAAGCCTTCGACGCGGTGACCGCCGGCGCTCGTGCGGCCAAACCGGCTGCACGCATCGACGGCGCCCTGCTCGCGCCGATGGTCTCGGGCGGCGTCGAATGCATTCTCGGCGTGCGCAACGATGAGGT
>CAIKZV010000326.1 GCA_903831925.1 uncultured Burkholderiales bacterium | reverse complement strand
TCTGATGCGAAGTGGCGTCAGGCCCGACGACTGCTTGCCGCAGCTGCGTCGCCTCGGTCAGGCCTATGCGCTGATGTCGCTGGGGTTCATCGTCTTCGTCACGGTGTTCGGGCAGACATTGCTTGGCCATATCTATGGCGAGTCGTTCCGGGCGGCGTATCCGGTTCTGGTGATCTTTGCATGCGCGACGCTCTTTACCTCGAGCGCTCTGATTCGCACGCTCTATATCAATCTCTCAGGCCGAGGCGAACTGCATCTGGCCAATAACCTGATTGCACTAGCGGTGCTTGCTCCCGCTTCTTTCATTCTGTCTGCCCGATATGGCGCTGTTGGCGCTGCCGCGGCCATGGCGCTGGCGTGCGCGGCCAGTGGTCTCGTATCCAGTTTTGCGCTGCCGGCAACCCGAGGCATCGGCCGGGTGCAACTCAGCAGTTTCCTGCCTCGACCCAGATGATGCCGGCAGCAATGCATCCTCGCGTCCGTTCGGCATATCACCCGAACATTCGATTGATCCGTCAGACGCACGCAATGCGGCATGAGGGGCTCTATGTCATCGGGCATTCGACGACCAGGACCATGATCTTCCAATGAACCAGATCGTCATCAATGGCCGATTTCTCTCGCGCCAACATACCGGCGTTGACCGCTTTGCGATCGAGTCGATTCGCGCCCTCGATGAACTGCTCGTGGCCAACGATCCGGCCCTGGATCGTATGAGCTTCGAGATTGTCGCGCCCACGCAGGCGCGCGCGCCGACTGGCTTGCGCCGCATCGAGTTCAGGCAGGTTGGCCGGCTGCAGGGCCACTTGTGGGAGCAGCTCGAACTCGCACGGGCGCTCAAGGGTCGTCAGCTCCTCAACCTGTGCAACACCGGGCCGCTGCTGGTGCGACGGCAGGCGGTCGTGATCCACGATGCCGCCACGGTCAGGGTGCCCGATGCCTATACCCCAGCCTTTCGTCTGAGCTATCGCATCCTGATGCCGGCGCTGGGGCGGCGCGCCGACAGTGTCATGACCGTCTCGGACTTTTCGCGTCGCGAACTCGATGCCTGCTGGGGCATTGCAGCGGATGGCATCGCAGTCGTGGCCGAAGGCGGCGAGCATCTGCTTCGGGAGCCCGCCGACACCAGTGTTCTCGATCGCCACGGTCTCAGGCCGAATGCCTATCTGCTCGCGGTCGGCAGCATGGCGCCTCACAAGAACCTGCTGGCGCTCTTGCGGGCGGTGTCTTCGCCGTCTGAGCTGCCGATCGACCTGGTCATCGCGGGTGGCTTGAATTCAAGAATTTTCGCAGGCGTCGACTTTCCGGTTTCCACACGCGTACACCGTCTGGGCTATGTCAGCGACCGTGAACTGCGTGCGCTCTACGAGTCGGCACTCGCCTTCGTGTTTCCGTCGCGCTATGAGGGCTTCGGTCTGCCACCCCTGGAGGCGATGGCCTGCGGCTGTCCGGTGGTGTCATCCTCGGCAGCCTCCTTGCCTGAGGTGTGCGGCGATGCTGCGCTGATGGTTGATCTTCACGACCCGACAGCCTTGCGTCAGGCCATCGAGCGGATCATCGCAGAGCCGACACTGCGCGAAAAATTGCGCGCCGCCGGGCTGCGCCGTGCCGCCGAGTTCGGCTGGCAGCGGGCTGCGCTCGGCATCGCGCGAAGGCTGTCGGCATGAAGGTCGCGATCGTTCATGACTGGCTGACCGTGGTCGGCGGCGGCGAGCGGGTCCTTGAGCAATTGCTTACGGTGTATCCCGAGGCTGACCTCTTCACGGTCGTCGACTTTCTGTCGGACGAGGATCGCCAGATCGTCCACGGCAAGCGCGCCCAGACAACGTTTATCCAGGGGCTGCCGTTTGCCCGCAAGCGCTATCGCCATTTCCTGCCGCTGATGCCGCTGGCGATCGAGCAGCTCGACATGTCTGCCTACGATCTCGTGATTTCGAGCTCGCATGCGGTGGCAAAGGGGGTGATCACCGGCCCCGATCAGCTGCATGTCAGCTACATCCATTCGCCGATCCGATACGCCTGGGATCTGCAGCATGAATATCTGCGCGAGTCCGGACTGACGCAAGGGACCAAGAGCTGGATGGCGCGGGGCATCCTGAGTTACATGCGGATGTGGGACAGCCGCACCGTGCATGGCATCGACCACATGGTGGCCAATTCCGCTTTTATCGCAAAGCGAATCCGCAAGTGCTACGGCCGCGCGGCCCAGGTGATTCACCCGCCGGTCGATATCTCGGCCTTTGCCTTTCGCGAAGACAAAGACTCGTTTTTCCTCACCGCATCGCGACTGGTGCCCTACAAGCGGATCGACCTGATTGTCGATGCCTTCGCCGCCATGCCGCATCGTCGCCTGGTCGTCGTGGGCGACGGCCCGGAGTTCGAGCGGATCAAGGCTCGCGCGACGCCTAATGTCGAGATGACCGGTCACCTGCCGCGACCGGCGCTGATCGATCTGATGCAACGCGCGCGGGCCTTCGTGTTTGCCGCGCGCGAAGACTTCGGCATCGTTGCGGTTGAAGCGCAGGCCTGCGGCACGCCGGTGATCGCCTTCGGCAGTGGTGGTGTCTGCGAATCGGTGATCGGCGAAGGCGATGCTGCGCCCACCGGCGTGTTCTTTCCTCAGCAGAGCGCAGCCTCGATCATCCACGCGATTGACCGCTTCGATCTGGCACACCAGATGATCGAGCCGAGTTGCTGCCGTCGCAATGCCGAGCGCTTTTCGC
>CAIKZV010000325.1 GCA_903831925.1 uncultured Burkholderiales bacterium | reverse complement strand
CGACATCAGCGCGCGCAAGCAGACCGGCCGCATCAGCCACAGACAGGAATGGCGGGATGATCGATTCAGCCTCGGCAGGTGAGGTCGATACCGAAGCTTGCAGGTCGGCCGCTGTGGTGGGCGATGAAGTGGGCGATGAAGTGGGCGATGAAGTGGGCGATGAAGTGGGCGATGAAGTGGGCGATGAAGTGGCCGATGCAGCGCCGAGGGACACCTCATCCTGCACTGTGCCGCATTCGGCTGCGAGCGCCGCGACCCGCGTGTATTCCGCCGCCCCACCCCACAGCCAGACCAGCACCAATCCTCGAGCCGACAGATTGCGGGCCACTTCGAGCCAGTTCGCGTCTGCCCAGAGCTTGCCCGGACGGCTTGCGCCCGGCGCGAGCACCGCATATCGGCGCTCTGGCGCAAGGCTGGAGAGGCGATAGTCGGGCGCGACGAGCCCGAAGTTCGCTCGGCTGTCGGGCGCAATCGTATAGCCCAGGGCACCGGCGGCAATCGCCCGGTTGCGGGCCACCACCGGCATCGACCACGGTGCCAAGGCGCGTCGTCCATAAACCAGCGAGGCGATCGGCTCGCGGGCCGAGGTCCAGGACGGGCCGGCAAGGTGATCATGACGGCTGGCCAGCGCCACCGCCGCACTCTTGATCAGCCCCTGACAGTCGATCACCCAGTCGTAGCGGGTCTGGCGCAGCCGCGAGAAAAACGCCGAGATCGCGGCTCTCGCGCTCGCGTCACCCAGATTTTTTCGCCATGCCCGCATCGAGATCGGGATGACAGTGCTGACCCCCGGGTTCATCGCGGGAATTGCGACAAAGGGCTTCTCGCAGACCCAGTCGATGGTCAGACCGGGCAGGTGCGCATGAAGATCTGCGACCAGCGGCTGAGCGTGGACCACATCGCCCATCGAAGACATCTTGACGACCAGCACATGCATGAGATCGCAGCCTGAGCCGCTCGCTCAGCCGCCCGCGCGCGCCTGACGCTCGGCAACCAGCGCCGGGTTCAGGTTCGGGTCGTTGTACATCTTGAACTGGCGGTAGATTCTGAAAAAGCCGGTGCCGGCGGCCATCTCCTCGAGCAGCCGATCAAAACAGGCCGCGAGATCGGCGCGCTGCTGAGACAGCGTCGCCTGGCGCGCAAGCGCGTTGTCGCGATGTGCCTGATCGACATCGGCACGCAGGGTCTGCAGGCCCATGTGGTGCACCTTGAGCGACAGGATCGACAGTCGATCGATCATCGCACCTGCGGTTTCGCTGGAGGCCCGTGCCGAGGCCTCTCGAGGCCAGTCGGCGGCAAGCTTGAGCAGGGCATCGTCGATGCGCTCCATTGCGTCGTTGCGCGCCTGATTGAAGCGATCGATGTTGCGCTTGTTGCCGGCAATCTCGGCGTCGCCCGCCTGAGTGCGGCGGGCAAGGTCTTCCTCGTTCCAGAGCGAACAATTGAAGTGATGATTGACCAGCACCCACGACCAGGCCTGCGCCAGGGGCCCTGCAGGGAGCGTGCCGGCGATCTCGCGCATCGCTGGCGAGGTGCCGGCCGCGTCGACGGGCGAAGGCCAGTCGTCACGCGCCAGGCAGGCGTCATGCAGGGCGAGGATGTCGGTGGCGCGAAAGTCGAGATTCATGGGAGGCAAGGATACCTGCTTCAGTCGGCCAGCCTTCACCGGGTTGCCTAATCCGCAGGGAGGCCCGACTCGTGCCGGACTCCCGACCACCGCTCAATAGGCCGGACGCCCCAGGAAGATGTACCAGAGGCGACTGCCCGGCATGCCACTGGGGTTCGCATAGCCGTAACCCGCATAGACCGGGCCGATCGCGGTATTGGCGCCCAGAAAGAGCGTGGCGCCAGGCACCCAGCCGTGCGTGTTCGAGCCCAGGATTTGCCCGCCCGACATCGTCGCACCTTCGAGCGCCATGCCGGCATACACGCCGCGGCCCAGGGGCTGCGGCAGCGTGAGCAGCTGGTACTGATAGCTCAGGCTGCCATAGCGCAGCGAGGTGCCAAGTGATTGGTTGATCTGAAAGCCCGACAGATTCATGAATCCGCCAAGGCTGAAAGCCTGATTGAGGGCAATGTTGCCGTAGGCCTCACCTGCTCGAACCGAACCGGCAATCGTGTGATTGCCTGCGCTGCCGACCCACTTGGCATTGGCCTGCACCAGTCGCGTCAGGTATTCCTTGGAGGGCAGCTCCTGATAGTCCTGCTCCAGTCGATAGCTGGTGTTGAAGCGATAACCGTGGCGCGGAAAATCGGTCGCGTCGAGCTGGTCGATCGTGGCTGAGGCCTGGGACGCAACGAAGTTGGTCCTGACAGACGGATCACCGACCGCGCCCGTGACCGGAAACTGCTTTCTCAGACCGCCGAAAACACCCAGACGGGCCTCACCCAGCAATCCCTGAATACCGAAGTCCAGACCGGCCTGCTCGGTCACGACGGCATACTGGGCAATATTGGTGTTGCCGTTAAAAATCCAGATCGGCACCTTCTCAGCCAGCAATTGCGGCGCGACAAAGAGATTGAAACTGCCGTAATCGAAGGGCTGGAAGAACTCGAGGAAGCCACGGTTGGTCGTTCCGATCTGACCTTCGGCCTTGAATTCACCGCCATAGCCATTGGCATTGGGGCGACGGAATCCGGCCATGACATTGAACATGCTGGTGTTGCCGGAGTCGGCCGAAGCGTTCATGCCGAAATGCAGATAATCCGGTCCCCAGGCACGCTCGATAACACTGATCTGGAGCACCTGCGACGGATTGCCGGGCTGCAGGGAGTACCCGATGCGATCGAAATCGGCATTGGCATTCCAGCGATTGATCACGGTCTGCATGCGAATCGGGTCGAGCTCACCCGATGACGGCACCTCAGCCTGGTCAAGCAGCAGACGCGCGACCGCGGGGGTCACACCGAGGATGCGCACCGATCCATAGCTGTTGTCCACGCGAGCTCGGTCAGCGCGGGCTGCCTGCCAGGCAGAATAGTCGGTCTCAGAAAGGATCATCCGGGACAAATCGCCGCGCGCAGCCAGCATGGCCGCCTCACCGGCCGGAATGCCTTGAATGCCGCGGGTGAAATTGGCCGCACTGATATCACCGAGTTCAGGCCGCACCAGCACGTCGATGCCAGGCCTGATCTCGGCACGCGAGTCGCGCATATTGCGCTCCATCAGGATGCTGATCATCTGGCCACCAATACCGAAGGGATTGGAGAGTTCCTGACGGGTGGCCAGCGGGCTGCCGATATCGACCGCGATCACGACATCGGCGCACATCTTGCGAACGATATCGACCGGCATATTGCGGGTCAGGCCGCCATCGACCAGCAGCTTGCCCTCGCTTTGCACCGGCGCGAACGCCGAAGGAACCGCCATGCTGGCGCGAACCGCGGTCACCAGGCTGCCGTGGTCCTGGACCACCAGTTCGCCAGCCTCAAGGTCGGTCGCCATTGCGCGAAAGGGGATCGCCAGCTGATCGAATGACTCGAGAATGCCGCTTTCACCCAGCATGGTGTGCAGGAATAGCTCTATTTTCTGACCCGAGATCAGACCCGGCGGCAGCATGATCGAGCCGTCGCGCAGTCCGACCGTGACGTCGAACATGTAAGACTTTTCTTCTTTCTTTCGGCGCGTCGACAGGTCCTGGCGCGGTGGCAGATCGTCGAACATGTCGCGATCCCAGTCGGCCGACTTGAGAAATTTTTCGATCTCGTCCGGCGTCAGACCACTGGCATAAGCGGCCGCCACAGCCGACCCGGCACTGGTGCCGGCAATGCAATCGACCGGGATTCGCATGGTTTCGAGGGCGCGCAAGACGCCCACATGCGCGAAGCCCCGAGCCCCACCGCCCGACAATGCCAGACCGATGCGCGGGCGGTTGGTAGGGTAGACCGGTCCGGTGCGCTTGACCTGTGTCGAAACAGCCGCCGACGGGGTCGCCGGGGGAGCGACTGCAAGCGACTGGGCAGCCGCGTCATGCAGGTCAAACGACACAAGACCGCAGATACTCATTGCTGCGATGAAGGCTCTTGCATGCATCATGGTCTTGCGCTGCCTGTACAGATCATCGGTCGCTGTCAGACGACAGCCCATCCTCGACACTCAGGGTTTTGTTGCCGGCTGAGTCGCATCGACGCTGCCCGATGTCGCGCCGGATGCCGCAGGCGCCCCCGTTGGAGCGGGCATTGGCGCAGGGGCCGACGGCAAGCCGGGCGTGGTCGTGACCGCAGGCGGCTGAGCCGGCATCGGCGCGGGGGCCGACGGTGCAGAGGGGACTGCAGACGGGGCAGGCGCCGGGTTGGCCGGCGCCGGGATCACCCCGGGGTAGTTCTGCAGTTCGGTGACCGGCACCACCGCTGACACGTAATAACGGGTCTCACCGAAACAGCTGGTCGGCAACCCCACCTTCTGCGCGTAAGTCAGGGCAACGCGCTGCCCCATGTAGCGATTGATCTTCTCGGCAACTGCGTCATCGAGGACGGTGAACTCGAACTTCTCGGGGATTGCGCCCGGCATTGAAACGAGTGCGATCTCGCCCTCCCAGGTCTTGCACACCCAGCCCTTTTTCGAAAACTTCTGAACCCAACCGGCGCGCTCACCTTCGGAATAATTCCAGTTCCAGGCGATCACCATCCAGAGCGCGGCCAGGGCAAGCAGGGCGACGATCGCTCCAATGAAGAACCTCCCGAAGGAGTGACGACGGAGTGTATGCGAGGGGGTGATGTTGGTCGGCATGGCTTTGAGGAATGGCTGGTATGGCGCCGATCCTACCATCGCCCCATGAAATTCATGCTGCACCGCAGGGCATGCGAAGTCGCAGACGCAGTGCAGGGCGGGAACACCGGAAAAGCAATTTTTCAGTGCCCCAGGCCACCTCGAAGCAGGTGCATCGAAAAACGTCTTTGCGTATCGGTCCAGACCGCCCGCGGCTGCCATCCGGCTTCGCGCGCCAAAGTCTGAAAGCCCTCGACCGTGTATTTATAGGAGTTTTCGGTGTGCACGCTGTCGCCCTCGGCAAACTCGATCACATCATGACCGATGCTGACGCGCTGTCTCAGGCGACTGACCAGATGCATCTCGATGCGATTCAGCGGCGGATTGTAGAAAGCCGAATGCATCCAGTCGGTGATCACGAAGTCGGCCTGCGCTTCGCGATTGGCACGCACCCAGAGGTTCAGATTGAAGGCCGCTGTCACGCCCGCGGCATCGTTGTAGGCGGCATGCAGCAGTTGCGGGTCCTTGACCAGATCGACGCCGATCAGCAGCCATCCGCCATCGAGCAGTCGATCAAAACGCTGCAGAAGTGTGCGCGCCACGGCCGGCTCGAAGTTGCCGATCGAGCTGCCCGGAAAGAAACCGGCTCGCGGACCGATCGCTGCGGGCAACACCATGTCGCCAGTGAAATCGGCCACCACCGGCTCGACGATCAGGCCGGCGTAATCATCGCGCAAGCGCTCGACCGCTCCAAGCAGAT
>CAIKZV010000324.1 GCA_903831925.1 uncultured Burkholderiales bacterium | reverse complement strand
TTGTCAAAGTCGTCGGCGTCTATCCGGTCGGCAGCATCGTCAAACTCAAGTCGAACCGCCTGGCGATCGTCACCGAGCAGAACGTCAACGAACTGCGCAAACCGATGCTCAAGGCCTTCTATTCGACCCAGCTGCACGAACGGATCGAGCCGCGCTTCATCCAGCTCGGCAAGGGGCATGAAGAAATCGTCTCGGTCGAAGATCCGGAATCCTGGAATCTGCCCCCGATCGATCAGCTTCTGGCCTGACCCGCTCAGCAGGCTCAGCAGCCTGATCAGCCGGCCGCCCCGGCGACACGACTCACCTTGCCGACGCCTCCGCCGACGCCTCCGTTCACTACTGTATTTCCGCACCGCATGAAGCGGCTCTGCCGCAGCGCCACATTTTTGTAAATGACAGTCATTTCAAATGGTTATGGTTGACCGCGGCGAGCTTTGGAACAAATTGAAACAAGATTTTTGTTGCAATGCATCAGGGGGGCGAGTAGTATTTGGCTTGTCTCCTCCACCTCCTCAACGGTGGTTTCAGCCCGCACCCACACCGGTGCGGGCTTTTTCTTTTGTGCATCTGTTTTCCGCGTCCGGGTGACGCGAAGGCATCACCCCAGCCGCGATTCGGCGATCCGGGCCCCGTCGACCAGCGCGCGAAGTTTGGCGGCAGCCGTCTCCCGGCTCATCGGCGCCATGCCGCAGTTGGTGCACGGAAACAGCCGATCGGCCGGCACATAGCGCAGTGCCCGCCCGATGGTGTCGGCCACCTGCTCCGGCGTCTCGACCACATCGCTGGCCACATCAATGACACCGACCAGCACATCCTTGCCGGCCAGCAGCCCCAGAAGATGGTCGGGCACCCGACTGTTGGCGCACTCGAGCGATATCTGATCGATGCGGCTGGCCGCCAGCGCCGGAAACACCGCCTCGTACTGTCGCCATTCTTCGCCGAGCGTTGCCTTCCAGTCGACATTGGCCTGGATGCCATAGCCGTAGCAGATATGAACCGCGGTCGTGCAGGTCAGGCCTTCGATCGCCCGATGCAGCGACGCGATGCCCCAGGTGGGCACATGGGCCATGAACACGTTATAGGCCGGCTCGTCGAACTGGATCACATCGACGCCGTCGGCCTGCAGCGCCAGCGCCTCCTGATTGAGGAGTTCGGCAAAGGCCATCGCGAGCTTTTCGCGGCTGCCGTAGTAGGCATCGGCGACGGTATCGACGATGGTCATCGGACCGGGCAGCGTGAACTTTAGCTTCTTGGCGGTGTGCGCCCGAGCGATCTGCGCTTCGAAGGCATGGACCCGCCCCTTCAGCCGGATCGGCCCCACCACCTGCGGCACCATCGCGTCATAGCGATTGTCGCGGATGCCCATCTTGACCTTGTGCTCGAAGTCGATGCCCTCGACCGCCTCGAGAAAACCGTGGACGAAATGCTGGCGGCTCTGCTCACCGTCGGTGACGATGTCCAGGCCGGCATCCTCCTGCTCCTTGATCCAGAGCACGGTGGCGTCGCGTTTGGCCTCGCGCAGGGCATCGCCCTGCTCTCGCCATTGGGGCCAGAGTTTTTGAGTCTCGGCGAGCCAGCCGGGTTTGGGCAGGCTGCCGGCAAGGGTGGTCTTGAACATGAAAGGCCTCGTTGGGGTCGGGAAAGCGTCAGAAAAGGCGCCATGTTAGCCCGATGCATCCCCATCGCCCGGCGCCTCGACGGCTCGCGAGTCGCCGCGCAGGCCACGCTGCAGACCCCTAGCGCACGTTCAGTGCCGCCCCCAGCTTGCGGCGCCACTCCGACACCACCTGCGGCTGGGCCGAGGCAAGATCGAAGACTGCCACCATGCGCTTGCGACCGATGTCATCCTGGAAGGCACGGTCGCGCCGAACGATCTCGACCAGCTGCTCGAACGCCTCGCCCCACTGCTTGTAGCCGATGTAGTACTCGGCCAGATCGAGCCTTGCCTGCAGATCGCCTTCATTGGCATTGACCCGCGCCAGCTGCTCATGCGGCACCGGCGGGCGCGCGGCCTCGACCGCCGCGGCCACCTGCGCCATCAGTTCGGCGACCTGCGGATCGGCCTTGGCCTGCGCGGACAGCGCATCGAGCTGGCCCTGTGCCCCCGCCGGTTCGCCGCTGGCAAGCAGCAGCTGCCCATAGAGCAGACGCGCCGAATCGTTGGCCGGATCGAGTTCGATCGCTTTTCGCGCATGGTCGGCCGCCGCCTCCTGGTCGCCGCGATCGAGCGCAGCGCCGGCCTGGTCGAGCTCGACATCGGACGGATTGGGCATCAGCCGGTCGATGAACTCGCGCAGCTTGGGCTCGGGCAGCGCTCCCTGGAACTGATCGACCGGCTGGCCGCCGACAAAGGCAAACACCGTCGGAATCGAGCGGATCTTGAAGTGCTGCGCAAGCTGCTGCTCCTTGTCGCTGTCGATCTTGACCAGCTTGAAGCGTCCGCCGTAGTCGGTCTCGAGCTTCTCGAGCATCGGCCCGAGGGTCTTGCAAGGGCCGCACCAGGGCGCCCAGAAGTCGACCAGGACCGGCACCTGCATCGACGCGTCGATGACATCGGCCTGGAATGACTGGATGGTGGTGTCGATGCTCATGATGGTGGCCGGCTGCGGGGGAAAGACCGCCATTCTGGCATGCCCGCGGGCTGGCCTCACTGGCCTGCCGGTGAGACCGAAGGCCGTGCGGTGCTAGGATCGCCGCCAACCTGGAGGTCTACCCATGATCGTTCTCCTGCTCGGCCTGGCGCTGATGCTCGGCGTGCATTCGACCCGCATCTTTGCCGACGACTGGCGCGGCGCTCAGATCGCCCGCCTTGGTGAAAGGCCCTACAAGGGGATCTATTCGCTGCTCTCGCTGGTCGGCCTCGTCCTGATTGTCTGGGGCTATGGCCAGACCCGCATCACACCGGTCGATCTCTGGATGCCGCCGCTGTGGTCCCGCCATCTGGCAGCACTGCTGATGCTGGTGTCCTTCGTGCTGCTGGCGGCCTCAGGCGTGCCGGGCACGCGGATCAGGCGGGCGGTTGGCCATCCGATGGTGCTCGGCGTGAAGACCTGGGCGCTGGCGCATCTGCTGTGCAATGGCCGGCTGGGCGATATCGTGCTGTTCGGGTCGTTTCTGGTGTGGGCGGTCGTGCTCTATGCCGCCTCGAAACGGCGCGACCGCAAGGCCGGCACGGTCTATGCCATCGGGCCGATCTCACGCGACCTGATCGCGGTGTTCGCAGGACTGATCGGCTGGGCGGTGTTCGCCTTCTGGGCCCATGCCTGGATTATTGGGGTGCAGCCATTCGGCTGATCGCTCGGCCAAAGCGTGACACGCGGCCGGGCTGATCAGCCCGACGTCTTCAGCCCGCCATCTCGATCACGATCTTGCCGGGCGCGCCGCGATCGGCCAGCGCGCGGATCGCCTCGATCGACTGCTCAAAGGCAAAGCGTGCGCCGATCAGGGGCTTGAAGACGCCCTCGGCGGCCAGCCGCGCGATCTCGGCCTTGATGCCGGGCGCTTCGGCCGGGCGCTTGCGCATCCACTCGCCGGCGCGCACACCGACCACCGAGTAGACCTTGATCAGCGGATGATTGACCGACACTGTCGGAATGCGGCCGGCGGCAAAGCCCACCACCAGCAGCCGCCCGCCGAAGGCAATGCACTTGGTCGACTTGTCGAAGACATCGCCGCCCACCGGGTCATAGATGACGTCGGCACCGCGCCCGCCGGTCAGCGCCTTGACCTCGGCAGCGAAGTCGCCGCGCGATGACAGGAGATGCGTGGCGCCCATCGGGCGCAGCAGTTCGAGCCACTCGGGATTGGTGCCGGTGGCAATCACGGTGGCACCAAGCTTGGCCCCGAGCTGCACCGCGGCCGCGCCCATGCCGCCGGTGGCGCCGTGCACCAGCAGGGTCTCGCCGGGTTGGAGCGCACCCCGCGTCACCAGCGACACATAGCCTGTGGAGGCACCCACCGGCATGCCGGCAGCACTGGCGAAATCCCAGCCCTGCGGAATCGCGCTGAGCTTGTCGGCCGGCACGATGTTGCGCTCGGCAAACGAGCCGGTCAGATTCGAAAAGCACACCCCGTCGCCCACGCGCCAGGGGTCGACGCCCGCCCCCACCGCCTCGATCACGCCCGCGCCTTCCATGCCGACCACATAGGGCAGATCGGGCTTGTGCTGATAGCCGCCCCGGGTCATCAGCAGGTCAGGGAAATTGAGCGCAGCCGCCCGCATCCTGACCGCGACCTCGCCTGGCCCCGGCGCGCGCGCATCGAGCTCGACGAAATGCAGGCCCGACAGGTCACTGCTGAGCGCATCGCAACGCAGCGCCCGGTAAGTGGATGTCGTGGTGTTCATGGGCGTCTCCTCCTCTCTTGTCTGTGTTGTTGGTCAATGCTGCATCAGCCGAAGATCGCGGTGGTCTGATGACTGACCGCCACCGCACGTCCCTGCTGATCCCACATGTGAGCGGTCTGGCTCTGATAGCCGTCGGCCGCGTGACGCGACTCGGTGTGCACCAGCAGCCACTGCGCCGGATCGAATTCGCGCGGATCACGCAAGAACTCCAGCAGCCAGGTGAGCGAGGCGCTCGGCGCGGGTCGGGTCAGCATCGAGATCACCGGCGAGGCGGTCAGATCGGCCAGGGCGACCAGATTGGTCTCGCGGGCGGTGGCACTGTCGAGCCCCGCCGGTGCAGCAGAACCATCGTCGGGCGCGGCCTCGCGCAGCATCGCCCACTGCCGGGCCGGCCGCGTGGGCGTGCCGCTGTAGGGCATCGGGCCGCCTGCCCAGCGCTGTCGATAGTGGCGCAGAAAATCGGGCATGCGCTTGTCGATGAAGGGCCCGTCGCGCAGGTCAGCATAGGGCCGCACATCGGCGGGCATCGGCAGATCAAGCCGGGCCTGTGACTCGCGACTGGCGCCGAACAGGCCCACCAGCAGGGCCGCCACCCGGTCGCCGCTGCGCAGTTCGCACTGCACATGCGTGATCGCCCGACCGCGGCGCACGACGCTGGCCCGCGCAGTGGCGGGCCCTTCGTCGAGGGCGGCAATGAAGGTCATCTGGATGGCGCGCAGCGGCAGTTCGTCGCCGGCTGCCGCCCGCATCGCCACCATTGCGATCGCACCCTGGATGCCACCGAATGCCGCCTTGCCCTGCAACCAGTCGGTGGTGATATCGGCCTCGAAAACCGCGCTGTCGGGCGCATGAGAAACAGGACGGGAGACGATTGCGGAAAAAGATTGCATAAGCTTAAGCGCATCGCGCAGGGGACCGATCGGTGCCCGAGGATGCCACAATCGAGCCGCGCGCCCTGGCGGCGCAGCCCGAAACAAGCCCCATACAAGCGCCTTGCACAAACCGAACCCGGAGACCGATTTCATGCGCCTCGAGACCCTCGCCGTTCACGCCGGCTACAGCCCCGACCCGACCACCAAGGCGGTTGCCGTGCCGATCTACCAGACGGTGGCCTATGCCTTCGACAATGCCCAGCATGGTGCCGACCTCTTCGACCTGAAGGTGGCCGGCAACATCTATACGCGCATCATGAATCCGACCACCGATGTGCTCGAAAAGCGCATCGCTGCACTCGAAGGCGGCATCGGCGCACTTGCGGTGGCCTCAGGCATGGCCGCGATCACCTATGCGATCCAGACGATTGCCGAGAGCGGCGACAACATCGTCTCGGCCTCGCAGCTCTATGGCGGCACCTACAACCTCTTTGCGCACACCCTGCCGCAGATGGGCATCGAGACCCGCTTTGCCGATGCCCGCAAACCTGAGACCTTCGCTGCCCTGATCGATGCCCGCACCAAGGCGATCTTCTGCGAATCAATCGGCAATCCGCTGGGCAATGTCACCGACTTTGCCGCGCTCGCCAAGGTGGCCCATGACGCCGGCATTCCGCTGATCGTCGACAACACCGTCCCCAGCCCCTATCTGTGCCGGCCCTTCGAGCATGGTGCCGACATCGTCGTGCACTCGGTCACCAAATACCTCGGCGGCCATGGCAACAGCGTTGCCGGCGCCATCGTCGACAGCGGCAAGTTTCCGTGGGCGCAGCACAAGGCACGCTTCAAGCGCCTGAACGAGCCCGATGTGAGCTATCACGGCGTGGTCTATACCGAGGCGCTCGGCGCCGCAGCCTTCATCGGCCGCGCCCGCGTGGTGCCGCTTCGCAACATGGGCGCCGCCCTCTCGCCGATGAGCGCCTTCCTGATCCTGCAGGGCATCGAGACCCTGGCGCTGCGCATGGACCGGATCTGCGAGAACTCACTGGCGATCGCAAAATATCTGAGCACGCATCCCAAGGTCGCCTCGGTCAACTACGCCGGCCTGCCCGATCACCCCGAACATGCGCTGGTCAAGCAATACATGGGCGGCAAGGCCTCGGGCATCCTGTCGTTCACGCTCAAGGGCGGCGAAGGTCGAGAGGCCGGTGCGCGCTTTCTCGATGGTCTGAAGCTCTTTACCCGCCTGGTCAATATCGGCGATGCCAAATCGCTGGCCACGCATCCGGCCTCGACCACCCACCGCCAGCTCGATGCAGCAGAGCTTGCCAAAGCCGGCGTGAGCGAAGGCATGGTGCGGCTGTCGGTCGGCATCGAGCATATCGACGATCTGAAGACTGATCTCGAGCAGGCCCTCGCAGGAGTCTGAGCATGGCAAAGCGCAAATCGACCGAGCGGATGAGCCGCCAGGACTACGAGTCGGCCTTGCTGCCGCTCGAATTGGAATTGAACCGCGTCGCACGCTGGGTGCAGAGCAAACAGCGGCGCGTGCTGATCATCTTCGAGGGACGCGACACCGCCGGCAAGGGCGGCGTGATCAGCACGATCGCGCAGCCGCTCAACCCGCGCCAGTGCCATGTGGTCGCGCTGCCCAAGCCCGACGAGATCGAGCGCACGCAGTGGTATTTCCAGCGCTATGTGCAGCACCTGCCTGCGGCCGGCCAGATCATGCTGTTCGATCGCAGCTGGTACAACCGCGCCGGGGTCGAGAAGGTGATGGGCTACTGCAGCGATGACGAATACAAGGCCTTTCTGAAGCAGACGCCGGCCTTTGAAAAACTCCTGGTCGACGATGGCATCGTGCTGCTGAAGTACTGGCTGACCATCGATCAGGCGCAGCAGGAAGAGCGCCTTCGCGAGCGGCTCGACGACCCGCTCAAGCACTGGAAGCTGTCGCCGGTCGACCTGCAGGCACGTCTGAAATATCGCGAATATGGTCGTGCGCGCGATGCCATGCTCAAGGCCACCCACACCCGTCACGCACCCTGGACGCTGGTCGACTTCAACGACCAGCGGCGTGGCCGGCTCACGCTCATCCGCCATCTGCTCGACAAGGTGCCCGAACTCGAAGTGATCGATCAGCCAGTCGAGTTTCCGCCGCTGCCGGGCGCGCCGGGCAAGGAGTCGTTCAAGGGGCCGCTCAAACCGATCCCGAGCGTCTGACCGCGCAGAGCCACCCAGGCAGCATCAATCAGCAGCGCAGCGGGCGCCCCAGGCGCCCGGTCGATCAGACCAGCAGCCCGAGATTCTTCAGCGAATAGTTGCCGATGCTGGGCACGACCAGCGGCAGATCGGAGGCCGACACGCCGAACCAGGTCGCGAGCGTGGCGGCCAGCTGATCGACCGAGGTGGTGGGCAGCAGCCGGCCCTGACCGACATCGTCCGGTCCGTTGTTGGCCAGCACCGGCGGTGTGCCATAGAGCGTGCGCCCCTTGACCGCGCCGCCCATCACGAAGTGATGACTGCCCCAGCCATGGTCCGAACCGTCGCCGTTCGAGATCGCGGTACGACCGAAGTCGCTGGCGGTGAAGGTCGTGACCTGGTTCTGCACACCGAGCTCGACGGTCGCGGCATAGAACTGCGCCATCGCGTCGTTGACCAGCTGCAGCAGGCCGGGATGTTTCTGCGGCAGGTAATCATGCAGATCAAAGCCGCCGAGACTCACGAAAAACACCTGGCGTTTGACGCCCAGCGCGCCGCGGGCCGCAATGGTCCGGGCCACGATCCTGAGCTGATCGGCGAGCGGATTGGCGATTGACTTGCCGGTCGCGTCCACCGAGCCGAAGGTCGTGGCCAAGGTTCCGGTCAGCGCGGTACGCATCATTTCCTCGGCAGCGACCGAGCGTTTGGTGACTGCGAAATGGGCATTTTCCAGAAGGTTCGTGCCGCTGTGGGTGGTGATCAGGGATTTCAGCGTGGCCGCCGCCGCGGCCGAATTGAACAGCTTCGTGCCGGTCGAACTCGAGCGTGGAATCCCGGCAACCGCCACCGCGCCATTGGTGCTGACCTGATACTGAGCGGTCGAGCCGCCGGCCAGAAACACCGAATTGCCGGTCGCACTCATGCAGCTGAACGTGGTGTTGGTATTGCCCGAGGTGTTGTTCGAGGCGAGCACTTCCATGATGCTGCCACCCCAGCCGATCGTGGCACCTTCAGGCCGCGAGGACTGCCAGAAGGAGGTCTGGTCGTTATGCGAAAAAAGCTTGGGCGGCAGCACCACCGACTTCGCGGTGTACTGGGCCTTGGTGGTCGGGCGAACCAGGGTGCCGATGTTCAGCATCACACCGAGCTTGCCGTTGTTGAACAGATCGGCCAGCGACTTGAGTGCCAGCGCCGAGGTCGAGGGCGAGGTGGTCAGCTGCGGCGCAAGCGCGTATTGACGCCCGCCAGGCGCATTGAGCGAACTCAGGCCGACCAGCGAGGCCTGCGGCGTGGCGATCGTGGAACGGATCGCGGCATATTCGGCATAGCCGGTGGCATCGAACGGAATGACCGTGTTGGCAAAGTCGTTACCGCCGGCCAGAAAGACGCAGACCAGCGCCTTGTAGTCGCCGGCGGTCTGAGCGGCGGCCTGTGAGATGGCAGCAAGATTGATGGCCCAGGGTGCGGCCGCACCGGCTACCGAGAGCCCGGCAGTGCGGCGCATGAATTCGCGGCGAGTGGCAGAGGCGTTCTTCATTGACGGTCTTCAGCGCAGGACGAGGTATTCGGGCGTTGCCATCGTGAGCAGGATGGCCGCTTTGACCCGGTCCAGCAGATTGGCGACTGTGGCGATCGGCATCGATGCCAGCGCAGTGCGGATCTGCGTGCGGTTGGTCAGACCGAGACGGTTGGCGGCAAGGATCAGCTCGACCTCGGCCGCCAGGGCGTTGGCATCCGCCGCGATCGATTGCAGTCCACTGTAGTCGACCACCAGGTCGGTGGCATTGATACTGGCAATGTTGTTGATGACGGTCTGCATGAAGTTGAGATAACCGGCCACGCTCGATTCGCTGGTGATCTGCAGCTCGGGAGCCACCAGCCCCATGGACGCGAAAGCGGTATTGGGCGGCACGAAGCCGGGCCGGTAGAAATTGAAGACCGACGGGCTGTGAAGCGGACTCTGGCCGAGTCGCGATGCCGGATCAGAGAGATTGCCGAGCTTCCAGGCGCCCGAAGGCGACGTCACGCTGAATGCGCGGGCGAATTGCGTAAAGCGCAGCACCGGTTCGACCAGCTTGCCGGCCTCCGGCGCGGTTTGGACCGTGCGCGCCTCGACGTCGGTCAGTACCGCGCGGATCAGCGCCTTCATGTCGCCGCGCACCCCTGCGCCATTGTTGGCAAAGGCGGCTGCCACCCGGCCGACATAGGCCGGCGACGGATTGCTGGTCACCAGCCGCTGGATCAGCTGGCGGCCGATGAAGGGCCCGACATTCGGATGCGCAAAGAGCCCGTCGAGCACCAGCTTCAGGGCTCCCGGGCCGTCATTGCCGTTTGGCGCGCTCACCGTCAGAAACGAGGAGGCGCCGGTCTCATGGCGCGCCGGGTAGCAGAACATCGGTTCGGTGTACTGCTGGGGCAGACCATCGTAGCCAACCGCGTATTCCCAGCCGGTCAGCAGCCGCGCCAGGCCGGTGACATCCTCCTGGTCATAGGTGTCTTGCGGCTGTGCGCCGACAAGCCTTGATGTGCCGTCGGGGTTCAGTTCGGTCAGGCCGATGGTAAAGAGCTGCATCAGCTCGCGGGCGTAGTTCTCGTCGGGCAGGCGACCGGTGCTCGGATCGGCCTTGCGATTGCCGCGCATGTTCAGGTAATCGCCCATCGCCGGGGTGAGCGTCACCTGCTCGAGCAGGGTGCGGAAATTGCCGAAGGCATTGGCGGTCAGCACATCCAGATAATTGCCGACCGAAAACGGCTTCCATGCCGAATTCACACCGTCGATCGAGACCACCAGAATCTGGGTCAGCGCATAGACCACGCGCTGTCGCAACTGGTCGGGGCTCGACAGGAAGGCTCGCCAGACGGTGTAGTCGAAGGCGGTCGAGTTGAAGATCAGCGAAGCGTTGTCGTAGCCCTTCGATGTCAGCCACTGCACATGGCCCGTGCCAGGCGGCATCGCGAACTGCTCGTCGAGCCAGGCGGTGACGCCCATCTGCTGCGTGCGGCTGATTTCAGCCCCGCTGGCACCGAAGGTCGACTGCGCCAGAAATCGCGCGGCACCGGGGAGGTCGATTGGTGCATCGGCCACGCCCGAACCATTGGCGGCTTTGACGGTGGCCGAGGGGCTGGTCGATGTCGTCGACGTCGTGACCGGAGAGGTCGGTGCCGCTGAGGCGAGCGACTGCGCGCCATTGCCGGTCACCGAGCTCTGGCTGCTTGCCGATGTGGCCAGGGACGGCAGGCTTCCGATATCGCTGCCCGCCCCGCCGCAGGCAGCCAGCGCCGCAGCCGCTGCGGCAATCAGCGCCCCGCCCGCCGCACGGTGCTCAGATCCGGGCAAAGCCGCGCCCGCATCTGCACCATTCGGATCAAACGCCGTCGGATCCCGGGCGACGCCCTGTTCAGCAATCAGCGAGGTGGTCATGACATTGAGAAAGGATTGACGTGACAAAACGCACAAGACTACCCGGCGCACGCTGCTCGCCCAAGCCTGGCGCGTACCGCAAAGGCCGACCAACGGTCGATCGCGAGCGATCGGGGGCGGGTCACCGAAGGCGGACTTCGATGAGGCGACAAGCGCCCGGTTTCCACGGAATGCGCAGCCGAATCAGCCTCGACAGGCCGACGGTGGTAAGGTTTCAGACCGCTTCGATCCAACGAGAGACCCCCAGCCATGCTTCCGATTTCCATCCTCGACCTGGTGCCGGTCCGGCTCGGCGACACGCCCACCGATGCCCTTCGCAATGCGCTCGATCTCATCCGGCATGCCGAGGACTGGGGCTATCGCCGTTACTGGGTCGCCGAGCATCACAACATGGCCGGCATCGCCAGCTCGGCCACCTCGGTGGTGATCGGCCATCTAGCCGGCGGCACAAAGACGATTCGCGTGGGCTCGGGCGGCATCATGCTGCCCAATCACTCGCCCTTGGTGATCGCCGAGCAGTTCGGCACGCTCGAGTCGCTCTACCCGGGTCGCATCGACCTCGGCCTGGGTCGTGCCCCCGGCACCGATCAGGTCACGATGCGCGCGCTGCGGGTCCATCCGCAGGCGGCCGAGCACTTCCCCGACGATATCCAGGCACTGCGCATGCTCTTCGGCCCGGTCCAGGATGGCCAGCAGATT
>CAIKZV010000323.1 GCA_903831925.1 uncultured Burkholderiales bacterium | reverse complement strand
TGCTGATGCTGGCCTGGTACTTCGACAAGCGTGAAGGCGCCCTGCGCTGGTTCGACTTCCTGATCGCAGCTGCCCTGCTCATCGTGCCCTTCGGGCTGATTGCCAAGCAGCCCGACCTCGGCACCGCCATCCTGGTGCTGGCGGCCGGTGCCTATGTGATCTTTTTTGCCGGACTCAGCTGGCGGCTGATCATCGGCATCACGATCGCCGGACTTGCCGCCATGCCGCTGGTCTGGATGAAGCTGCACGATTACCAGCGGCAGCGTGTGCTGACACTGCTCGACCCGACCTCTGATCCGCTTGGCAAGGGCTTTCACATCATCCAGTCGACGATAGCGGTCGGCTCGGGCGGCGTCTCGGGCAAAGGCTGGACCCTCGGCACGCAAACCCATCTTGAGTTCATCCCCGAGCGCACCACTGACTTCATCATGGCGGTGTACTCGGAAGAGTTCGGTCTGTACGGCGTGATGATCCTGATGCTGCTCTATCTGGCCGTCATTTTTCGCGGACTGATGATCGCCGGTGCCGCCGGAACCACCTTCGGGCGACTGCTGGCCGGCTCGATCACCCTGAGCTTTTTCACCTACTGCTTCGTGAACATGGGCATGGTGATCGGCATTCTGCCGGTGGTAGGCGTGCCCCTGCCCTGGATGTCGTATGGCGGGACCGCGATGATGACGCTTGGCCTGAGTCTGGGCATGCTGATGAGCATCCATCGGCATCGCGGCGCGCTGATGCCGCGCTGAATGGTTCCGGCGCCAGGGCAATCGGAGACCCCGTGAAAATCAGCGTCTACGCAGTCTGCTTCAACGAAGAGAAAATGCTGCCGCATTTTCTCAATTACTACGGCGCCTTCGCATCGCGGATCGTCATCTACGACAACATGTCGACCGACCGGTCGCGCGAGATCATCGCGTCCTATCCCAATACCGAGATCATTCCCTTCGAGACTCAGGGCGAGTTGCAGGAACTGACACTCACCGGGATCCGCTCGAACTGCTGGCAAGGCGACGATGCCGATTACGCCATGGTCTGCGATATCGACGAGTTTCTGTACGCAGGCGATCTGCCGGCATTTCTGCGTGCCAACCCTGATTACGACATTTTTCAGGCGGTCGGCTTCGACATGGTGTCGTGGACCTTTCCGACTGACGTCGGACGGTCGCTAATCGACCAGGTGCAACGCGGCGTGCCGGACGCCAACTACTCGAAGATGCTGATTCTCAAACCGCGGCAGGTCGTCGCGATGAACTATGCGCCGGGTGCCCACAGCGCCGATCCGGTCGGCCACTCACCATTGCGCATCTTTCGCTCCGTTGAGCACGGCGGGTCGCTGAAGCTGCTGCACTACAAATACCTGTCCTTTGCCTATGTCAATCGCAGGCACGGCGCGCTCAAGCGCCGCCTGGGCAAGGAGTTCAAAGAACACGGCTTCGGTTTGCATTACCAGTATTCGCAACTGCGCAACTTTCGGCGCTTTCTGAAGCGCTATCTGCGCGCCCGAAACCGGGTGCGCTGATCGGCTCAACGCTCAGTCTGGTCGCACCGAGAACATGATCTTGCCGATGTGCTCGGAGCTTTCCATCAGGGCATGCGCCTCAGCTGCCTGTTCGAGCGCGAAAACCTTGTAGATCGATGGCAGCAGCCGGCCCTGCTCGAGCAGCGGCCAGATGTGCGAGCGCAGGGCAGCCGCCAGATCGGCCTTGTTGGCGGCCGAACGCGGGCGCATGGTCGAGCCGGTCACGGTCAGCCGCTTGGTCATGATCGGCATCAGGTCGATCTCGACCTTCGAAGGCTGCAGAAAAGCGATCTGCACCAGCCGGCCGTCAACCGCCAGCAGCTTGAGGTTCTTCTCGACATAGGTGCCGCCCACCATGTCGAGAATGAGATTGACGCCGCGACTGCCGGTGATCTTGAGCGTCTGGGCAACGAAATCCTGCTGCCGGTAGTCGATCGCAGCATCGGCCCCCAGCGCCAGGCAGGCGGCGGCCTTCTGGGCATTGCCGACCGTGCAGATCACGGTCGCGCCCCAGGCCTTGGCGATCTGGATGGCGGTGATGCCGATGCCCGACGAGCCGCCATGGATCAGGACTGTGTCGCCGGCGGCCAGCCGCCCGCGCTCGACCAGAGTGGCGCAGACGGTGAACTAGGTGTCGGGCAGGGCGGCTGCCTGCAGCATGGTCAGGCCCGCCGGCACCGGCAGGACCTGACCAGCTGGTGCGGCCGCATAGTCGGCATAACCGCCGCCATTGGCCAGCGCGCACACCGCTTCGCCGATTTTCCATTCGGTCACGCCCTGGCCAAGCGCCACGATGCGCCCGGCCACCTCAAGGCCGAGATGCGGCGAGGCATCGGCGGGTGGCGGATAGCGGCCGCTTCGCTGGATGCAGTCGGGGCGATTGACGCCGGCGGCAACCACCTCGATCAGCACCTCACCGGCGCCGAGCTCCGGCACCTCGCGGGTGGCGACTTTCAGCACTTCCGGGCCGCCACCGTTTCCGTGGTCGACATAGCGCATGGTGGCAGGAATCGGCATGGTCACTTCTCTGTTGGGATATCGGTTGTCAGCGGTCGGCGTGAAGCATCGCCTCGATGATGCGCTGGACGGCCAAGGCATCATTGAAATCGGGCAAGGTGTGTGGCTCGCCAGCCAGCATCGCGCACAGTTGCTCGAGCTGGCGATGGTAGGTCGCGGTGCGCGGATCGGCGGGCAGGCCCGGCACCGGGCGCCCCTGCGGCGACGCGGCGTCGATCAGCTCCAGGCGATACCAGTCGGACAGCCGCAATTCGCTGTGCGCACCGATGAATCGGGCCTCGACCAGATCGGGGTCGGCACCGCCGGTACTTGCCGACAGCGACACCGGAATCCCGGCGCAGCGCAGTGCTGCGGTGATCGACTGTTCGCAGGCACCGGAAGGCGTGTCCGGCCAACGCACCTGTGCGCCCTTGAGGGCCACATCGCCCAGCAGGCGATGCAACAGATAGATGAAGTGCGAGGCGACCTCACGTGTGAAGCCGCCCTGGTCGGCCCGCTGCAGCCAGGTCGCATCGGCCTGCCAGGCTCGCGGCCACTGGTGAAAACGCAGCCGGATCTCGATGCTGCGCAATCCGAAGGACGGCTCGGCGATGGTCTGCGCCATCAGGGCGACCGCATCCGACGACGCAAAGACGAAGTTGACCGCCTGTGCCAGACCGCTGCGATCCATGGCCTCGGTGAGCGCCTGGCTGGCCGCAACATCGACGCCCAGCGGCTTTTCGCAAAAGACCGCCTTGCCGGCCGCAATCGCTTCGCGAACATAGCCGTCGTGCGCCAGCGGCGGCACACCGATGTAGACCACATCCACATCGAGGCGCTCGATCGCCTCGGCTGCGCTGGCGCACAGCGGCAGTCCGGGATACGCCGCCACTGCGGCCGATCTGGCCTGCGCCGAATTGTCGTAGGCCGCCACCACCTGCAGGCCCGGGATCGCCGGTGCGTGCTCGAGCATGCGCCGCCCGATCACGCCCAGGCCGATCACTGCCATGCCGAAAGGCTTCATCGGCGGCTCGCTCAGCGCATGAAGCGCTTGACATAGTCGGCGCCCAGGCCGACCGATTCGAAATGCGCTCGATAGCGCTCGATACGCGCGAAGACATCGTCGTAACCGGTGGCATTGCCCTGCGGATCGACATAGACCAAGGCGCCGTTCACAGTGAAGAGCGTGATCATGTCGGTGCAGTCATCGGGCACGACCAGCGTGTGGGTCTCGCCCGGCGGCTCGAAGATATAACTGCCCTGCTCGGCCACCCAGTCGTGCTCGAGATAATGCCAGCGGCCGCGGATCACATAGGCATGGACCGCGCCCGAGTGGCGATGACGCTGCAGCAGACCGGAGCGCTTGACCTTGAGCAGATGAACGTAGAAACCGCCGCTGACATTGAGTTGCAGCGGACGCGACCACATGCCCGGGCCAAGCGGCGCCCACAGACGTTCGTCGTCGCTCACCGCGTCGGGCACGACCATGTCGGGCACCATGCCCCAGGGCTGCGGCTTCTGATAGGGGATGCGGTCGTCGTGACCGGCAGGAAGCTCGAGTGGCTTGTTCATGCAGGTGTCTCGGTGATCAATCGGAGCGTTCGAGCGTACCCCAAGCCGCGCGGCCAACCAAACCCGAAATCACCGTCTGTCCAGCTGTGCCGCAAGGTCCTGCCGGGAAGGCTTCGTCCTGCATGGCGATGCGACGGCGTCCGGTAGCATCAGGCGATGTCCAAGACGCTCAAGCCGCCCGACGCCGCGCCCCCCGGCACGCCCGACCGGCTGCTCGCCGCCTCACGAACACTGGCCGACGACCTGACGCCGCTGCGCTTTTCTGCGCCGGTCACGCATGTCTACAACCCGCTCGACTATGCCTGGGCACCCTACGAGGCTTATGTGCGGCGCTTTGCAGCCGGGCCGCGACGCATCGTGCTGCTCGGCATGAATCCCGGTCCTTTCGGCATGATGCAGACCGGTGTGCCCTTCGGCGAAGTGACTGCCGTGCGCGACTGGATGGGCATCTCGGCACCGGTGGCAACGCCGGCCGAGATGCATCCGCGCCGCCCGATCGAAGGGTTCGCCTGTCGCCGCTCCGAGGTGAGCGGTCGGCGTATGTGGGATTGGGCCAACCGCCGCTGGGGCAGCGCCGAGCGATTTTTCAGCGATGCCTTCGTGATCAATTATTGCCCGCTGGTCTGGCTCGAGGCCTCGGGCCGCAACCGCACGCCGGTGCAACTGCCGGCTTCAGAGCTGGCACCGGTCTATCAGGCCTGCGACCGCCACCTCGCACAGGCGCTCTCTGCGCTCAAACCCGACTGGGCGATCGGCATCGGCGGCTTTGCCGAAAGGCGACTGCGCAATGTGCTTGAGGGCAGCGGCATCAATTCGGCCGTGGCGCGCGGCATCCGGATCGGCCAGATCCTGCATCCGAGCCCGGCCAGCCCGGCGGCCAACCGCGGCTGGGCCGAGG
>CAIKZV010000322.1 GCA_903831925.1 uncultured Burkholderiales bacterium | reverse complement strand
GGATGGTCTCGGCAAACAGGAAAGCCACCGAGAGCTGGCGAATCTTCTTGCAAGCCTTGGCTGCGTCGGAAAGCGGAATGGTGTTGGTGATCACAACCTCGTCGATCCGACTGCTGGCGATGCGATCGACCGCCGGGCCGGACAGGATGGGATGGGTGCAATAGGCAAAGACACGCTTGGCGCCGCGCTCCTTGAGCACCTCAGCGGCTTTGACCAGGGTGCCGGCAGTGTCGATCATGTCGTCCATGATCACGCAGTTTCGACCGTCGATCTCGCCGATCACATGCATGACCTCCGACACATTGGCCTTGGGCCTGCGCTTGTCGATGATGGCCAAGTCGCTGCCGAGTTGCTTGGCCAGCGCACGTGCACGGACCACACCCCCCACGTCCGGGCTGACCACCACCAGATCAGGGTAGGCCTTGCTCTTGAGGTCGGACAGCAGCACGGGCGAGGCATAGATATTGTCGACCGGGATGTCGAAGAAGCCCTGGACCTGGTCGGCGTGCAGATCCATGGTCAGGACGCGGTCGACGCCGGCGACCTCGAGCATATTGGCCACGACCTTGGCGCTGATGGCCACTCGCGAGGACCGCACGCGGCGATCCTGGCGGGCATAGCCGAAATAGGGCAGGGCGGCGGTGATGCGGCTGGCCGAGGCGCGCTTGAGCGCGTCGACCATGACCATGACTTCCATGAGGTTGTCGTTGGTGGGCGCGCAGGTTGACTGCAGCACGAAGACGTCCTTACCGCGGACGTTCTCGAGGATCTCGACCATGACTTCGCCGTCGGAGAAGCGACCCACGGTGGCTTTGCCGAGCGCGATGCCGAGGTTGTCGGCGACCGCCCCGGCGAGTTGCGGGATGGCATTGCCGGTGAAGACCATCAGGCCTTCAGGGCGCAGGGTCTCGGAGGAACTCGGAGTAGGCCGCTGCATCATCGGTATCCGTAACTATCGGGCTGGGGAGGACGGACTCGAACCCTCGCATGCCGGAATCAAAATCCGGTGCCTTGACCAACTTGGCGACTCCCCAACGGGTGCCGGACCAGACCGTGACAGACACGGACCACTCCAACCTCGCTGCGCAGCACTGCTCCGGCCATCTGCCCAGCGAGGGCCTCGGTCGAAGCGGGGTAAAACACGCACGCACCTGATCCGGACATCCGGGCCAGCGTGGGGTCGAGCCCCAGCGCGCGGGCGGCTTCCTGCAAAGACGCCAATGCTGACGCCACTTCGGGAAACCGCCGGACCACAACCGACTGGAGGTCATTTCTGCCCTGCCAGACGCGTGTGACCCGCGAAAGACCGTCGATTTTGAGGGGTTCGGTATGACGTGTCAAATCGGGCGCGGCGAAGATCTCTGCGGTGGCCACCGCGACCGGGGGCGCAACCACGACGAACCAGGACGCCGGCAGGTCAAGCGGCTGCAATTGCTCGCCCACGCCGCGGGCGTAGGCGGTGCGCCCGAAAATGAAGAACGGCACGTCGGCACCGAGCGCCAGGCCGAGGGCGGCGAGTTGGTCGGGCGGCCAGTCGAGCGCCCACAGCCGGTTGAGCGCCATCAGGACCGTGGCCGCGTCCGAGCTGCCGCCGCCCAGCCCCCCACCCATCGGGATGTGTTTGTCCAGGCCGATGTCGGCACCCAGCGGGCTGCCGCTGGCCTGCTGCAGCAGCCGCGCCGCCCGGATCACCAGGTCGGATTCGACCGGCACGCCGTCAATCGCGCCGATCCGACGGATCTCGCCGTCTTCCCGGCGGTGCAGGTGCACCCGGTCGCAGAAATCGATCAGCTGGAAGACGGTTTCGAGCTCGTGATAGCCGTCGGCGCGCCGGCCGGTGACATGAAGGAAGAGGTTGAGCTTGGCCGGTGCGGGTGCGTAGCGGATATCGGTCAGCATGGCGAAGGGATGGCGCGAAAAGGTGTTGGCGAGGGTCGATGCGAGAGAGTCGGCGACGTCAGCCTGGCGACGACATTGCGCTCAGCGGTCGAGGACCAGCACGACACGCAACTGGCCGTCTGGTCGCGGCCTGGCCAGGATCCAGCGGTTCGGCTCACGGGTGATCTGCCAGCCGCTGTCGGTGGCTGAGGTGACCTGTCCGGCGCTGTCGCGCGCCAGCACCCGCTCGAAGCGATCGTCCAGCCAGTCGGTCAGGCGATCGACCGGCAGCGGCCAGCCGATCGCCTGCTCGAGCACGGCATCGAGGCTGGAGGCGGTCAGGGTCCGACCATCGGCCAGCACCAGCGAGGCGGTGCCGTCGGGCAAGCGACGGGCATTGGCAAGGGTCTGGCCAAAGGGCGACTGCAGCATCAGATCGAGTGTCCGCCCGCCAGCGGCGGGCAGGCTGGTGAGCAGGAATCGTCCGACGGCAGCGTCGTTGCGGGCATCGGCACCGTTCGATTGCGAAGAGACCGAGAAGCGGCCTGCCCATTCGCGCGGCGCGAGCTCGGGCGGCAGGGTGTTGTCGATGCCCGCGGCCCGCGGTGGCGTGACCGCGCAGCCCGAGGCGATCGCGACTGCGAGCAGCAGTGAGAGCAGCCGGGTGAGCAGCCGGGTGAGCAGCCGGGTGAGCAGCCGGGTGAGCTGCCGTGTGAGCAGCGTAGGGCCCCGCCGCTCAGAGGGTGACATTCAGCCGGACGAGCGTCTCGCGAAGGGTGGTGTTGTCGGGCTCGCGGGTGCGGGCCTCACGCCACAGCTGACGCGCTTCGTCCTGTTTGCCGTCGGCCCAGAGCACTTCGCCAAGGTGCGCCGCAATGTCAACTTCCTGACGCGCCGCATAGGCCTGGCGCAGATAGCGCAAGGCGCCGGCGGTGTCCTTCTGCCGATAGAGCACCCAGCCCATGCTGTCGAGAATGTGCGCGTCATTGGGCGCGAGCGACAGGGCCTTTTCGATCAGGGTGCGAGCTTCGTCGAGCCGCACGCCCCGATCGGCCAGGGTGTAGCCCAGTGCGTTGTAGCCGTGCGGCTGGTCGGGGCGCAACTCGATCAGCCGGCGCAGCGAGGTCTCCATCACCGGGAAGCGGTCGATCCGCTCGGCGGCCATCGCATAGTCGTAAAGCAGGTCGGTATTGTCGGGCGACTTGGCAAGCGCCGCACCGAGGACATCGAAGGCGTCCTGATTGCGACCGGCTTCGCGCAGCAGCTGCGCCTCGGCGGTCACCAGCAGGGTCTGATCGCGCGCCGATCCTGCCGGCGCTGTGCGCAGGAGTTGGCGAGCCTCGTCGGTTCGGCCGGCTTTACTCAGCAGCAGCGCCCGTCGCACGGTTGCCGGCATGTAGTCGTCGCCGGGCGGCACCTTGGCCAGCCAGGCGACCGCCTCATCGGTCTTGCCGGCGTCTTCGGCGATTTGGGCCATCAGGAAGGTGGCAGTCGACCGGTCGCGCGTCGCGGTGGCGGGCAGAGCGAGATAGCGCTCGAGATAGCGCCTGGATTCATCAGGCTGCTTGGCCTGATAGGCGGCCTGCGCAACCGACAGCAGCAGCGCCGGATTGTCGGGGCTCTGGGCGAGCGCGGCATCGAACTGCGCACGGGCCGCGTCGATCTTGCCCTCGCCAAGCAGCATGCGGGCATAGAGATAGCGGGCTTCCAGCGACTTGGGCGAGCGTTTGATGAAGCCGTCGAGCAGATCGAGCGCGGCGTTCTTGCTGTCGGGCAACTGCCACATGCTGCGGGCGGCCACCAGTACCGCGTCTTCGTCATCCGGGGCCAGGCGCATCGCCTGTCGCGCTTCCTCGACGGCGGCCGGGTAGTCCTCGGCGGCGGCGGCCAAGGTGGCGCGTGCGACCCGGGCAGCGGCGACGTTGAGGTCGGGTTCGCTCAGGCGCTGGATCAGCTGCCAGGCGGCTTTGTGATCGGCCGTCCGGGCGAGCGAACGTTGCAGCTGGTTATAGACGTCGGGCAGCGTGCCCTCGGCGCGGGCACGCACCAGCCGCTCGCGCAGCAGGGGCTCGACCTCGGTCAGCCGACCGGTATTGAGCCACAGCGCCTCAAGCGCCTGGGTTGCTGCGGTCGATTGCGGCGCCAGTTCACGCCAGAGCACCGCCGATTGAGTGGCTTCGTCGAGCGCCCTGGCCGAAAAAGCGGTCTCGGTGGCACGGCGGGCCAGTCGCGGGTCGCGGGTCTGCCTGGCGAGCGACATATAGGTGTTCCAGGCGGCGCCGAATTCACCGCGCTGCACGGCAATGTCGGCCGCCAGGATCTGGAAGAGGATTTCGGGAGACAGCCGGACCGACGGCAGGCTGCCTTCAGGGTCGAAGGCGCCGCTTTGAGCGGCCGCAGTGTCGGCCATGGCCGTCCGGGCGGGGGCTTGCCGCCCCGCGCCTGAATCGG
>CAIKZV010000321.1 GCA_903831925.1 uncultured Burkholderiales bacterium | reverse complement strand
CATCGCCTGGATCGCCTCCAGACGCTTGGTGGCGTCCTTGGTGATCGCGCCTTCATCCGGGATCAGCAGATAGGCGTAGGCCTGATGGTGCGATCGGCCGACGCGCCCGCGCAGCTGGTGCAGCTGCGCCAGACCGAAGCGATCGGCGCGATGCATGATGATGGTATTGGCGGTCGGCACGTCGATGCCGGACTCGATGATGGTCGTGCACAGCAGCACATTGGCGCGCTGGGCATGAAATTCGCGCATCACCCGCTCGAGTTCACGTTCATGCATCTGGCCGTGGGCGACCACGATGCGCGCTTCGGGCACGAGCTTTTCGAGCATCGCGCGGCGGTTCTCGATGGTCTCGACTTCGTTGTGCAAAAAATAGGCCTGGCCGCCACGACGCAGTTCGCGCAGCAGCGCCTCCCGAATCGCGCCGTCGGTTTCGCGCCGCACGAAGGTCTTGATCGCCAGTCGCTTTTGCGGCGCGGTGGCGATCACCGAGAAATCGCGGATGCCTTCGAGGCTCATCGCGAGCGTGCGGGGAATGGGGGTGGCAGTGAGGGTCAGCACATCGACCTCGGCGCGCAGCGCCTTGAGCGCTTCTTTCTGGCGCACACCGAAGCGATGCTCCTCGTCGATGATGACCAGCCCGAGCCGCTTGAAGACGATGTCGCGGCTGAGCAGCTTGTGCGTGCCGATCACGATGTCGATGGTGCCATTGGCCATGCCCTCGAGCGCGGCCTTGACCTCCTTGGGCGAGCGAAACCGCGAGAGTTCGGCCAGCCTGAGCGGCCAGTTGGAGAATCGGTCGGAGAAGGTTTCGAAGTGCTGTTCGGCCAGCAGCGTGGTCGGACACAGGATCGCGACCTGCTTGCCGTCGGAGGCGGCGACGAAGGCTGCACGCAGTGCCACCTCGGTCTTGCCGAAGCCGACATCGCCGCAGATCAGCCGGTCCATCGGTCGGCCCGAGACCAGGTCCTGCGTGACCGCATGGATGGCGGCGAGCTGGTCGGGTGTTTCATCGAAACCAAAGCCTTCGGCGAAGGCTTCGTAGTCCTGGGCATTGAAGCCGAAGGCATGGCCTTCGCGCGCAGCGCGCCGGGCATAGAGATTGAGCAGCTCGGCGGCGGTGTCGCGCGCGCGCTTGGCCGCGCGCTGGCGCGCCTTCTCCCACTGCCCCGAGCCGAGTGCATGCAGGGGGGCTTCTTCGGGCGAAGCGCCGGAATAGCGGCCGATCAGGTGCAGGGCGGCCACCGGCACATAGAGCGTGGCATCGCTGGCATAGGCCAGGTGCAGAAATTCGGTGGGTCCGTCGCCCAGGTCGAGGTTGACCAGGCCGCGATAGCGCCCGATGCCATGCTGGGCATGCACCACCGGATCGCCGATCGAGAGCTCCGACAGGTCGCGGATGATCGCGTCGACATCGGTGGTGGCCTGGCCCTGGCGGCGTCCGCCGCGGCGCTTGAAGGTGCCCGAAAAGAGCTCGGCTTCGGTGACGACCGCCACCGGCTGTTCGCCTGCCAGCAGAAAGCCTTCGGACAGCGGGCCCACGCCCAGCGCCCGATCGAGTGAACCGTCGGCAAAACCCCGCCAGTCGTCGATCTGCGGCAGGTCAATGCCATGGTCGGCCAGCAGCTGGGTCAGGGTCTCGCGCCGGCCGGCCGATTCGGCGACCAGAAAGACCCGAGCGTCGGTGGCGTCGAGCCAGGCCTGCAGTCGCGACAGCGGCACATCGGCGCGCCGCTCGACCATCAGCGGCGGCAGCGCCCGGGAATGGCTGCGCCGCGGGGAGGCGGTGCCTGTTTCGACGGCTGGCGTGATCGGGGAGGTGTGCCGGGGTGCGCCGTCATCGTTCTCGCGGTGCGAGTCGTCAGGCCTGCCGTCTTGTCCGCCGACCGATGTCTCGCCCTCGCGATGGTCGCGAAGTGCATACCGTCCAAAGCGCCTGACCTCGATGAACAGCGACTCGATATCGATGAAGAGCTCATCAGGGCGAAGCAGCGGTCGCTGCGAATCGTGGGCCAGGAAGTGATGGCGTTGCCCGGTCTCGAGCGCGAAGCGTCGCCCGGTGGCTTCGACATCGCCATGGGTGGCGACGACGGTGCTGGCCGGCAGGTAATCGAAGAGCGTGGCAGTCGACTCGAAAAAGAGGGGCAGCCAGTATTCAATGCCGGCGCTCGCAATGCCGTTGCCGACATCGCGATAGGGCCCGGCTTTGGACGGGTCGCCCTCGAAGCGCTCGCGCCAGCGGCCCCGAAACGCGGTGCGGGCCGATTCGTCGAGCGGAAATTCGCGTCCCGGCAGGATGCGCACCGAGTCGACCGGAAAGAGGCTGCGCTGCGAGTCGGGGTCAAAGGCCCGGATCGATTCGATTTCGTCGTCGAACAGATCGAGGCGATAGGGCAGGGCCGAGCCCATCGGAAACAGATCGATCAGGCCGCCGCGCACGCAGTATTCGCCGGGCCGCACGACCTGACTGACATGCTCATAGCCGGCGGTGGTGAGCTGGCCGCGCAGGGCCGCCTCATCGAGCCGCTGCGACTTGGTGAAGGCAATAGTATGGCCCGCGACAAAGGCGGTCGGCGACAGGCGATGCAGGGCGGTGGTG
>CAIKZV010000320.1 GCA_903831925.1 uncultured Burkholderiales bacterium | reverse complement strand
GGCAAATCGACGCCAGCAGGCAGGTAGACCGTGGCGAATGAGCCGAGCGCACCGTGATGCACCACATAGGGGTCGGTGATCGGCAGGATCACCCTGGCCACCGCGGCTCCCAACCAATCATCCAGCAAGTCCTGCAGATAGATCACATCGGGCTTGGCGTCCAACCCGGTCTTGGCGTTCATGCCGTGGTCGGCTGTCAGTGCAATCACGCAGCCCATGGCCTCGAGCTGCCCCAAGTAGCCATCCATCATCGCGTAAAAATCATTCGCGCCCGGCGTACCCGGTGCGTGCTTGTGCTGGATGTAGTCGGTGGTGCTGAGGTACATCATGTCGGGCCGGCGCTTGCGCATCAGCTCGACACCGGCGGCGAACACAAACGCCGACAACTCGGCACTGTAGACATCGGGCACCGGCATGCCGACCAAGTCGAGCAGGCCACTGATGCCGTTCTCGGCCTCGGTGGCGACATCGGCCTTTTCAGACGAGAAACAGATGCCAGTCATGCCATGGCCGAGCAAGCGGCGCAGCTTGTCCTTGGCGGTGATCACCGCGCAGGTCTTGCCGGCACCCGACAGCGCGGACAGGATGGTCGGCGCGCGCAACCACTTGGGGTCGTTCATCATCACTTCGGTGCCGGTCGCGACATCGAACAAGTAGTTGCCGCAGATGCCGTGCACCGACGGCGGCACGCCGGTGACGATCGACAGGTTGTTCGGGTTGGTGAAGCTCGGCACCACGCAGTCGGCGATCAGCGCGCTGCCCAGGTCCAGGGTTCGCGCCATCCAGGGCATCACGCCAGCGGCCACCGCCTGGGCGATGTAGTCGGGCTCGCAACCGTCGACGCACACCACCACGGTGGGCTGGGTGGGCAGTCGATAGCTTCGCTGGTTGACGCTCAGCGTCCGGGAGTCAGGCATGTCGGTTCCTTCGGGAGCCCGGCACGGCGGCCGGCGCGGGTACAGGGTCGGATCGGGCGGCTAGCTTGTTGACCGGCTTCTCGGCCAGCTGTTTGCGCAAGGTTCGCTCCTTGCTTTCGAGCACATGGCTGCGCAGCGCCAGCCCGGCCGCCTCGGCGTCGCCGGCGGCGATTGCCTTGAGGATGGCGCGGTGCTCGGCGGCCGAGACCGGGATCTGGCCGCCTCCAGCGAGGTTGAGGCGGCGAAACAGCGACAACTCGTTGACCAGGCGTCGGTACAGGTTGATCAGCTTGCGGTTGCCGGCCAGCAGCACCAGCTGGTCGTGGAATTCGAGGTTGAGCCGGTGGTAAGCGTCGCTGGCCGAAGTGTCTTGGCCGGCCTTCACCAGCCGCTCCATCTGCTCGACCAGGAGGTGCAAGGATTGGACTTGCTCGGTCGTGATGCGCTCGGCCAGTTGGCGGCCGACCGCTTCGTCGATCATCGCCCGCAGGTCGTAGATCTCCATCGCCTCGTCGATCGCGATGCTGCGGACGAAAACGCCGCGGTTCTTCTCCAGCCGCACCAGCCCGGTCTCTTCTAAGCTGCGGAAAGCCTCGCGGATCGGCCCGCGCGACACGCCCAGGCGTTCAGCCAGCGAGGCCTCGGTGAGCTTGGCGCCGGGCGAGAGTTCGCCGCACAGAATCAGCCGCTCAATCTCGGCCTGCACCGCCGAGGTCAGTGAATGGGCTTGCAGCAAGGCAATCGTGGATTGCGGCCCAGCAGGAACGGCCACCGCCATGGCCACTGCGGGCGCTCTTGCAGACCGGGTGGACACCGAAGCTCTCATGTTCGCGATTGGACGCTGGGCACACACACACACACACACACATCACACACACACATACACACACACACACACCTACACACACAAACGTGCCTGCGACCACGCCGAGGTGCCGTCGTGACCGGCAGAGGCGGCGCTCAGCGCGGCGAGAGTGTGAGTGAGTGAGCGTTGTGCGCTCTCGCACGCGGC
>CAIKZV010000319.1 GCA_903831925.1 uncultured Burkholderiales bacterium | reverse complement strand
GAGGAGATCGTGCTGGCCGCCCGCGAGCAGGTCGACATCGGCACCAACGCCAAGCTCATCGGCGTGACAAGCGATCGCGCAGCGCCGACCTATGCGGTGCCGGATCAGGGCGCAGTCCTGGTTGTGTCCGGCACCAAGCCGACCCTGGCCCGCACCGGTGGTCAGACCAGCACCGCGACCATCCGGTTTTCCCCCGGCAGTTCGGTGCAAGCCCGGACCGTCCTGGCCGATGCCCCCGGTGGCATTGCACTGGATCCGAGTCTGGTCCTCGATGTGAAATCGCTCGAGCTGTCGAGCCGAACCCTGGTGCTGGGTGATGGCGCGGTCACAGGCCTTGCGAACAGTCAGGGCGGCGCCGGTGGCGTCACACGGCTTGGCAGCAGCCAGCTTTCCAGTATCGCCACAGGCGATCGCCTGGCGCTGGGTGCGACCGACATCGTCTATCTCACCGACGGCCTGAAGCTGGGCTCGGCCGGCTTCGGTGAGATCGAGCTGCGCACGCCGACGCTGAGTTGGGGTGAGCCTACCCGCGCGGGCAGCGCCACGATCGACGCCCAACGGGTGGTGCTCTCGGGAGGCCCGACGCTGGCCAGCACCCCGGCACCGCCTGCGGCGAGTGCCGGACTCGGTCAGCTGCGCATCACTGCCAGCAATGGCGCGCTGCCCGACAGTGGTCAGCTGCTCACTGATGCCGGCGTGCGCAATATCCAGGGATTTGCCGGTGTCCAGGCGCGGGCCGAATCGGCCTGGCTGTTCAAGGGCGAAGGCGCTACCCGCACTGCAGGTGAACTGATTGTCCGCACGCCGGCAGTGATCGCGGCGGCCGGTGCGACGCAATCGGTTTTCGCCGATCGCTTGCAGGTGCTCGGTGCCGGCACGCCGGCAGCAGTCGGTGCGGTGGCGCCGTTGCCCGGGCCCGGCGGTCGCCTGAATCTGTCGGCGCAGACCACCACGCTCGATACCGCTATTCAACTGCCCTCGGGTCGCCTGTCGATCGAATCGACCGCGACGGATGCCGGCTCGTCCTCGCTGACCCTCGGTGCGCAGGCGGTGGTCGACTTGCGGTCGGCGACGCTGTCGCTGTATGACGCGACCTTCGCCGCCAGTGGCGGATCGCTCACCCTCACCAGTCGCCTGGGTTCGATTCTGGCTCAGGCCGGATCGCGGATCGATGTGTCGGGCCGTGAGGGCGCCGACGCCGGCAGCATTAACCTCGCTGCGGCTTCAGGAACCGTGGCGATGCAGGGCCAACTCGCCGGCACCGGCCCGAGCGGTCAGGGCGGAAGCTTCAAGGCCGATGCTCAAAGCGTCGCTGATGCCGGCGCCCTGGCCGCCTCCCTGAAGTCCGGTGGCTTCGATGGCGAAGTGTCGATGCGCCAGCGCAGCGGCGACCTCGTCCTGGGGACCGGGGCTGATGCACAGACCAGCATCATTGCCGCCCGCACGATTGCTTTGTCGGCCGACGCCGGTTCAGTGCGACTGGCCGGCGGACGGCTCGACGCCAGCGGCAACGATGGCGGCACGGTGGCCCTCAACGCCAGTTCGCAGGTGCAACTGGCGTCGGGCACCACCGTGGCCGCGCGTGGCAATACCGGTACTGGCGGCGACGTGACACTCAGCGGCCTGGGCGGTGTGCTCGCCCGGGGCGCGACGGTCGATGTCAGCGGCGCAAGCGCAGGCGGTGAGGTCGAACTCCGATTCGCCAGAACCGCGGCCAATGCCACCAACCTGCAGGCCAACGCCAGCACCTTCCAGGGTGCGGCCAGGCTGAACCGGACCGGCGTGGCGAGCTACACGCCG
>CAIKZV010000318.1 GCA_903831925.1 uncultured Burkholderiales bacterium | reverse complement strand
TGTCTTTCGATCGATCGCGAAGGGTCAGATAGCCGCGTTCGTTCATCGATCCGATATCGCCCGTCCAGAGCCAGCCATTGCGAAGCGCCTGTTGCGTCGCCTGCGGATTGTTCCAGTAGCCCGACATCACGCAATCGCTACGCGTGACCACCTCACCGACCTCGCCGCTTGGCAGTTCACGTCCGTCGTCGTTAACCACCATCACTTCAACGCCGGTGCGGGCAACGCCGCAAGACCCCAGCCGTGCGAGATGCCCCTCACCCAAGTCGCCGATATGGTCTGCCTGCGACAGCAGAGTGATGGTCATCGGGCTTTCGCCCTGCCCAAACAGTTGCGCCAGGCGCGGCCCGAAGCGATCGAGTGCCTTGATCAGATCGCTCACATACATCGGTCCACCGCCGTAATACATCATCCGCAATCCGGGGCTGGTTGTGCCGCTGCCGGCTGTCTGCACAAGCCGGGTGATCATGGTTGGCGCGGCAAAGACCGTGACGTTGGCATAGCGCTCGAAGCTCTCGAGCACTTCCTGCGGATCGAAGCCCGACAGCACGACCTGATGCCCGCCGGCAAAAAGATGCGGCAGGGCATAAAGGCCCGAGCCATGCGACAGCGGCGCGGCATGCAGTTTGGTATGGCCGGGCTCGATGCGGTCGATATCGGCGTGATAGGCCAGCGACATATAGGCGAGATTACGATGCGAGAGCATCGCGCCCTTGGGGCTGCCGGTGGTGCCGCTGGTATAAAAAATCCAGGCAATCTCTTGCGCATCAGTGTCAGCGCAAACGATCGGTGCGGTCTGCAGCAGTCGCTCATAGGCGAGGCTGCCGGCCACTGCGGTAAAGGGGACTGTTGGCAGCGTCGCAAGCTCCCCGGCAATCCCTTCGATCAGTGAGTCGCTGGTGAACAGCGCCCGCGCACCGCTGTCCCTGACGATATGAACGACTTCTTTGGGATGCAGCTTGGCGTTGACTGGCACGGCGCACAGGCCTGCCGCCCAGCAGGCAAACAGCAGTTCAAGAAACTCGGCGCGAATTTCCATGCACAGCACGACCCGATCGCCTGTGCCAAGTCCAATCGGGCCGCGCAGCGCCGCGCCCAGTCGCTTCGCTCGATCGGCCAACTGGCCGTAGCTCAGGGTGTGCGCGCCGAAGCTCAGCGCCGGTGCCTCAGGCTGACTGCGCGCACGACTGAACAGGTACTGAGCGATGTTCGGCATCAGATGTTTTCCTGTGACCTCACGCAAGGGCGTACAGCGAGCCTGGGCGGTGATTTGATGGCCTGCATCACTGGGCAGGCCATCACTCCCGGGCTTGCTGCATCAACTCAGCGTTTGCCGCGCCGTGCCTCGTTGCGTGCGCCAGCCGACCGCGCATGAGCACCGATGACCTTGCCTCGCAGCTTCACCACCGGCGAGATCGGATTGCCAAGTTTGACTGCCGGCGCTTTCAATGACTTTGAAGGCACCGGGCTGGTGGCCTTCTTGCGCGACTTGGTTGCCGCGGGCTTGGCTGCAGGCTTGACTGCCTTGGCTGCCTTCGTTGCTTTGGCAACGGCGGGTTTTGCCGCTTTCGCCGCTGCAGGTTTTGCCGACTTGGGCGCCGACTTCGTGGTGGCAGGCTTGACCGCGGGCTTGGCAGCCTTTGCAGCGACTCGTTTGGCGACCGATTTTTTAGGCTTTGCCGGTGCAGCCGGGGCAGGTTTGGCTTTTGTCGCTTTGGTGGCTTTGCTCGGGACAGCCTTTACCGGCTTTGCATCGATCGCGGTCTGGCGTGCCTCGAGGCGTGAGAGTGCCTCTGCAAATAGCTGGGCTTTCTGTTCGGTCCGACTGTTCGCAACGCCCGAGGCGCCGCGCTTTGTGCCGGTGGCCGCACGGGTGGCGGCAACCTGCCGACGGAAGAGGTCGGTGTTCTTGTCGCGCAGGGTTCGCGCACGGGCAATCCGCGAACGCAGCTGGACCGGTGTGAGTTTGCCGACCGCATCGCTCAGCGAAGAAAGAAAAATTTCCATCTCTGTGGCGGTGCAGATTTTTAGTGCCTGGGCTCTGTTGTAGGCCATTGAGTTTCCTGTTGATTGCAAAGGTTGTGGAGACAGCTCAGCTGTGCGCCCCGGGCGCGAGGGTAACGCAATGTGACGTCTTGTGTGGGCTTACCATTTCAGAACGGCCTTGGCCGCCGAGCGCTGACGGTAGCGTTCATCCCAGGCCCGCAACTTTGGCCGCTCGCCGATCAGATCAGCTTGAATGAATCGCACGAATTGCAATGCAGAGGCCAGGGTGCAATCGGCCATCGATGCTCGATCGCCAAAGAGCAAGGGGCGTTCGTCGCTCAGCAGTGATTCGAGATGGTTGAGAGGCGCCTGCAGCTTGTCTTCGATCGACTGGGCGAGCACCGGGTCGGGCGGCAGGCCGAGTGGCGATTTTTTGGCATGTACATAGCCGCCCATCGGGATGGCAATGCGCAACTCGACAACGCGCTCAAGGTCGCGCGCCCGCGCCCGCTGCTGCGGGTCGCTGCCCATCAGCGAATCGGCGGCAAATCGCTCTTCCAGATATTCCATGATGGCCAGCGATTCGATCAGATAAGTGCCATCGTCGAGTTCCAGCACAGGCAGCGTGCCGAAGGGATTGCGCGCAAGGTGCTCCGGTTCGCGATGGCGACCCTTGAGTGTGTTGACCACGATCTGTTCGATGTCGAGTCGAGTACCCAGTGCTTCGCGCTCGGCAATGTAAAGCATGACCTTGGTCGGATTCGGTGCTAACGGGACCATGTAGAGCTTCAAGGCATTTCCTTTCGAACAGATTTCATCAAGCGATTCAATCGGCCTTCAGGCCGGTCTCGGCAACCATCTTCGTCCAGACCTGCAGTTGCTCGCGCTGATAGCTGGTGGCTTCTTCACGGCTGGAGGGAATCGCGGTGATGCCTCGCCTGAGCAGGCTCTCGCGCACCTCGCTGGTTTTCAGGATGGCGACGACTTCACGATTTGCGCGATCAAGAATCTCGCCCGGGACGCCGGCAGGTGCGGTCAGTACCCACCAGCCAGAAAAGTCGGGCGGCGTGGGAAATCCGGCTTCGGCATAGGTGGGCACGTCGGGCAGCAGCGGATGACGCTGAGGTGTCGGCACAGCCAGGGGACGAATCTTTCCTGCCTGGATCATCGACTGCGCTGAACTGATATCAGCGACCGCATATTGCACATGACCTGCGGCCAGATCGGTGATCGCAGGCGGCACCGATTTGTACTGGACATGGGCAATGCTCAGCCCATTCGTTTTGACAAAGTGGCCCATGAAGGAAATGCCACCGGTGTTGCCGCTTCCGTAGCTGAGCTTGCCCGGGTTGGCGCGAATATGATCGACCGCCTCGCGAAGGGTTTTTGCTGGCACGGTGGTCGATGCAAGGAACACATACGACAAGGACGCCACCAGGGTGATGTAGCTGAAGTCCTTGAGGGTGTCATAAGTGAGGCCTTCGCTCATGCCGCCTGGGCTTGCGGCGAGCCCGGAGTTGGTCAGCAGCCCGAGCGTGTAGCCGTCGGCTGGTGAGCGCGCAATCTGTGTCGTGCCGATGGTGGAATTGGCGCCCGGCCGGTACTCGATCACGATTGGCTGCTTGAGCACTTGCGACAGCGGTTCGGTAAATGAACGAGCGAGCACATCGGAGGCCGAACCGGGTCCGAAAGGCAGGACCAGCTTGATCGGCCGGTTGGGCCAGCTCGATTGGGCAAACGATGAGGGTGTCACTGAAGCAGCAATGCCGGCCATCAGGCCGGACAGGGCACGGCGTCGGTAAGGGATCATGGTGTCTCCGATAGCGGCGCGATCAGCGCCCACCCTGGGCATCGTCGACTCGCACCGTCGTGCCGGTGACAAACTCCGATGCCGGTGAGACCAGATAGAGCAGGGTGCTGTCGAGTTGCGCCGGATCGCCGAGCCGAGGGCGCGGGAAATTTTTGGTGATATCGCCCATGCGAGAGAGCATGCCGTCCATCATCTCCGATGAAAAAGCGCCTGGCGCGATCGCATTCACATTGATGTGATACCGCGCCCATTCGACGGCAAGCGCCTCGGTCATGCGAACCACGGCCATCTTGCTGGTGGCATAGAGCGCCGCACCGCGCCCGTCATAGGCATAGGCGGCACGCGAGGCCATGTTCACGATACGACCCGGTTTCTCGGCGTCGATCAGCCGTCGCGCGACCTCGCACGACAGGATCCAGGGTGCACGCACGTTGATATCGAGGACCCGGTCGATCAGCTCCACTGACATCTTGTGGGCGCGCTGCGCATCAGGGATGCCGGCATTGTTCACAAGGATCTGCACGAGGCCCAATTGCGCCTGAGTCTGCGCGACAACGTTGATGAGCTGATCGGCGTCGGTGACATCGAGCTGCAGCGGCAAAGCGACGCCGCCGGCTGCGTGAATCTCGTCAGCCAGTGCTTCAAGCTTGTCGAGGCGTCTGGCTGCGATCGCGACCTTCGCGCCGCGTGCTGCCAGCACGCGGGCGAATCGGCTGCCAAGGCCTGCGGATGCACCGGTGACCAGAGCCACCTGGCCGCCGAGATCCTGTGATGCATAGGGAAGGGGGAATGTCGTCACCGTCGTGTCTCCGCATTATTTTGGTGAACAGCGATCGTATACCGACAAAGTGCGGTCGCAATCGCTTGATGGCCGATCAATCGGCAATGCCGCGCGTGAAAACCACCGTTATTCAAGCTGCCCTGTGCGCCCGCATGAACGATCTGATCTGCCGGATTGCCAGCGGGATGCGCTCCTTGGGCTCTTTCCAGGGATAGAGGCTGACCTCGGATTGCGGTGCGAGCATCGCCGACTCCATGGCGACCGCATAAGGGTGCGCCGCAATGTCGTCGGGCAGCACCAGCACAGGCGTCTGGCAAGCGCGGACAAAATCGCGGCTCACGGTGAAGACGAAGTCATCATTGGATCGATACATCTGCGACAGAAATTGCTCGATCGTCTGCGCGGTGATGTCGGGTCTGCGCGCGGCAAACGCAGGCCCCCAGCCGGTGCTGTTGGATTGATAGAAGAAGTCGCGCATCTCGGGGCGTGAGCCGCTGGGCTGCACGATGACGGCTGCCATGATTCGATCGCCTGCTCGCTTGAGCAGGTTCCAGGTCATCGGTCCGCCGATGCAAAAGCCCATGACCAGAAATTTCTTAACGCCCAGATGGTCCATGAGGCTGAGATGGTCGTCGGTGAAGGCATCCCAGGGTCGATCAGCCTCGAGCGGGCCAGACGACTTGCCGCCGTTGGCATGTCGAAGATCACTGGTGATGCAGCGGTATTCCCCGCTGAATTCAGCCATCGGGTCGAAGGGGCCGCTCTTGAGAAAGGACATGTCGGAGTTCAGTCCGCCGCCCGGGATGATCAGCAGTGGGAAGCCGTTTCCGGTCTCTTCGTAGTGGATCCGGATATTGCCGCGCTCGTGAAAAGGCATGCTGGGTCTCCTGATTCGGTGTGCATTGTTTCGGTGTATGGTGCCAGAGGCCTTGTGTCACTGCGCACCGCTGCAGAATGCCTCTTGTGAGGGATTCGCAGATCTGGCAAGCGCGGCTCAAGTGAGATTCGCCGATGATGCTGCCGATTGATGCCGGGCGACAAAGCCTGCTTGCACTGTTGATGTGGCTGGTGATGGCAGCAGCGGCGCATGCGGCCCCCGGATGTGTCGCGCTGGACCTCAGCTTCGGGCTGGCGGCAGTGCCATGGGCCCCTAAAGCCTTTTCGCGCTTCAAGCGCGACACCCGCTATGCGTTGCAGCTCGAGGGAGATCGCACGATCCTGCGGGCACAGGCCGACGCCTCGGCGTCGCTTTACTCGACACGGCTCAAGGCGCCGCTCTCTCCGATCCCCGATACGCTGAGCTGGCGCTGGAAAACCGACGGTCTGATCCCGGGCGCAGATAACCGCGAGAAGGACCGAGAGGACTCGCCTGTGCGCATCCTGGTGGCCTTTGACGGTGACATCAAGTCATTGCCTGTTGCCGAGCAGCGGCGCTTTGCCCTGTCATGGACCCTGTCTGGCGAGGCGCCGCCTTTTGCCGTGCTTGAGTATGTCTGGAGCGAACAGGTGCCGGTCGGCACAGTGATCGCATCGGCGCACACGAGTCAGGTAAAAATGCTGGTGGCGTCTTCGGGTCAGGCCGGGCTTGGCCAGTGGCAGTCGATTCAACGCAATCTGCGCGACGACTATGTGAAGGCCTACGGCGTAGCGCCAGGCCAGGTATTGAGCGTGGCGGTGATGACCGATACCGACAATACCAGGCAGCAAGCGGTCGGCTTCTATTCGGATATCCGTCTGGGCTGTCAGTCGCCCTGACCTCGCTCATCGCCTATGATCGCTGGCGTGTTGTTCCGAACTGATCCGGGCGACCCGCATCTTTTCGATTAACACCCTCTGCGTCTTTGACGCCCTATCCATGATCTATCAGCATCGACTCATCGTCGCGCGCAGCGGACGGCTTGAAAAGCGCAACGAAATTTTTCAGCGGGAGATGCTCGCTGCGCTGGATGAACACGGTTCGCTTCTCATCGGCGCCTGGGAAGTCCTGGTCGGACCCGAGACCGGATCAGGCGTTTATCAGTTGAGACAGTTTGAAAGCCTGTCTGCCTGGGAGCGCCATCAGGATAATGTTCGACGCGATCGGCAGACCAGTGGGCGCCAGGGAAAGCTCTATCCCTCGCTCGATGCGGTGGACACCGCTATCGTGCGAAGCGCGGAGAAGGCGCCGGTCCTTCCCGGACAGTGGCCCTCAGCCGATCAGCTGCTTGCGCAGCCGCGAGGCATCTTCGAGCAGCGCGTACTTCACTTTCGCCCGGATACCGTCGGCGAGCACCATGCCCTCTATTTTGCGGAAGTGCTGCCCGCGCTCGAACGCGAGGGCGCCACGCTTGCGGGTTTTTTCGATACGGTAATTGGTCCCGGTTCGATGAATGCCGGTTCGCATCGCAGCATCGAGTTGCGTCGTTTCCCCGACCTGGCAGCCTGGCAGCGCTGGCGCGAGGCCCAGGATAACGATGCGTCGTTACGCACGCTGCTGCGTGAGCGATGGGCGCCGTTGGTTGATCGGGTCGAAAGCCAGCTGATGCGGCCGATGCCCTATAGCCGCATCCGTTAGGCAGCCTCAGGGCTTGTTTGCGGTGTCCTGCTGCCAAGGTGGCAATTTCGCGCCGCAGTCGCGGCAAAAACGAGCGCTCGGCAAATGGCCCTCGGACAGGCATTCGTGGCAGGTGCGCGTCGTGATCTCTTGTGGTCGTCGCTTGACGGTGAATTCAGCGGTGACGATGCCTGTTGGCACGGCCAAGGTTCCCCATCCGATCAGCATCATCACCGACGCGATCATCCGACCCAGGTCGGTCTTGGGCGTGATGTCGCCGAAACCTACGGTGGTCATGGTGGTGATTGCCCAATAGACGCTGACCGGAATGCTGGTGTAGCCGTTGTCGGGCCCCTCGACCACAAACATCAGGGTGCCCATCACCAGCACGACCATCATGACGAAGGTCAAAAACACCATGATCTTGTGCCGGGACGCCGAGAGCGCCTGTGCCAGGACACCGAACTCGGCCAGATATCGGGTGAGCTTGAAGATGCGAAAGATGCGCAGCAGTCGAAGTACCCGCACATCCATCATCGCGTTCAGCCCCGGGACCAGGATCGCGAGATAAGTCGGCAGGATCGACAGGAGGTCGATGATGCCCAAAGTGCTGCGGGCGTAGCGCAAGGGCTGGCGAACGCAGACCAGGCGTGCCATATATTCGACGGTGAAGATCAGCGTGAACACCCACCCCAATGACTGCAGCACAGCGCCGTAGCGCGCTCGCATGTTGGCCATGCTTTCGAGCACGATGACTGCGACGCTGCACACGATCGCACCCAGCAGGATCAGATCGAACCAGCGTCCGGCACGGGTGTCGGCTTCGAAGATGATGGTGTAAAGACGAAGGCGCCATCCGGAAAGTGGGCGCCCGAATTCAAGATCTCCGGTGTCTGCAGTCAAATCAGTTCTGTCCAATGGATTGCTCTCAGCGGTTCAATCCCAAACCCCATTCATCTTCGCCCGAGAAAGTCTGCAATGATTTTCAAGGCTGTGCCATGCGGGTCTGATACGTCGAAATACACCCGATAAGTATCGCGGCAGTAGTCTTGTGGCGTCCCGATTTCAGAGGGCTCGTAGGGTGGAACGGTGTCGGTCAGCTTCAATCAACGCTCCTATGGGATCTCTCCGCCGCCAAATCCGGTGTCCAAGGTTTTGAGGCTAGCAACCAGATTGGCGCATTCCCTATTGCCCGAACAGCGTCTTGGTGGCTTTGACATCCACCTTCTTGTCATAGCGGTTGGTCCAGCAGGTTTTGACCTTGGTGTCGCAAGTCAAGCCGCCGCGCATGGTGAAGGTGGTCGCATCAAAATCTTTGATGCCAACCTTTTTGATCTCGGCCATCAGTTTCTGTTCGGCTTTGTCACCGAGATACAGCTTGGTCAGCGCGACCGAGACACCCATGAAGTCGGCGCAAAAGCCGGACGTCCTGTCGCAGATCGCGCCTTCCTTGTGATATTCGAGCCCGGCAGCCTGTGCAGTTGCCGTCAGGGTTAGCAGTGAAAAGAAAAACAGGTTTTTCATAGTGTCAGATCTTTGATTCAGCGGCTTGAAAGAATGATAGTACGCGCGACCGGCGAGTCGTCGGTCTCGAGCGCGGTTCACCACCCCATCAAGGGTGTCAAGCAGCGAAATCAGTGCGCGTCATCGTCCTGATGAATGTCGTCATCAGCCGGCTTTCCTGACTCGATATCGACGCGATCGGTGATGCCAGCCTCGATTTCGAGGTCACGCAAGCTCTCGTCTTCCCCGAGTCCCTCGAGCTTGTTTCGGTCCCGATCGGCGCGGGCAGTTGAGTACGAATCGAAAGGCCCGAATTCCTGCCTGCCGTCTGGAGCCATCCAGTACCAGCCATCGGGGCGCTCGATGATGCGGCCCTCTGCATCAGGTGCATCCGGCGCATCAAGCGGATCGACGGGGGACTGGGTCGACCTCGGCGGGCGGGGAGAGTGCTTCATGCGATCAGTGTTACGCGCACCGTCGTGTCAGTGCATGAGTTTGATCATTGGCAGGTCTTGTCCGGCCCGCTCAGCAATGGGATTGCGTACGCGCAATGAGCCATGCACCTGAGCGCGTAGCGTTTGAGTCTGTCCCTCGTTGATTCAATCGATGAGTGGAAGTCTTCATCTGAGTTTTCAAACGAAAAAGGGAAGCAACCATGACTCTGACGATCTCACGGATCGGTGTCGCCTTTGCGGCGGCAATGGCCATTACGCTGTCTGGCGTCAGCCTTGCAGCCCATGCATCGGACAAGTCTGACGCCGAGATGCTGGTCGCCAAGGCAAAGACCACGATTCAGGCGGTCTCGACCGACAGCGATTTCGCGAGTTTGCGCCCCGCGCTTGCCAACGCTAAAGGCGTGCTGATCTTTCCGCAGGTGCTCAAGGCCGGCTTTGTACTCGGTGGCTCGGGCGGCAGCGGTGTGCTCCTGATCCGCGATGCCGCGACCGGTGCCTGGACAGGACCGGCCTTTTATACGATGGGATCGGCCAGCATCGGCTTTCAGGCGGGGGCACAGGCGGCCGAGATGGTGATGGTCGTGACCTCGCAGAAAGCGCTCGATTCGCTCTATACCAACAAGGTGAATCTGGGCGGTGATGCGTCGGTCGCGCTTGCGTCCAAGGGGGCCGGGCGCGGCGCAAACATCACCGCTGATTTCATCGTCTACTCGAAGGTCAAGGGTGCGTTTGCCGGCGTCTCGGTGGATGGTTCGGTACTTGATGTTCGCCAGGGGCTCAACGGGGGCTATTACGGTCAGCCTGTGACCCCTCTCGACATTTTGGTCAAGCGGTCGGTGTCCAGCCCCGATTCGACCTCGCTGCAGGCTGCCGTCGCCGATGCGGCCAAGTAGGGTCAGGGCCGACCCCGAAAAGCGTGAACTAAGTCACAGTCCGTGATACGCGAAAGGGTCGGCGTCCGAACACGGCAGACGGGTGGCCGATACCGCCGGTGCTGACGGACGCCATCGGCGGACAGGCGGTCGGACAGCCCAGGATTATTCGAGTCGATTCATGGAACCATCAGCCGCATTTGCAGCGCTGCTGATCCGGGACCTCACGCCATGCGTATCGATCGAAGACTTTCACTGGGTGGCCTCCTTATTGCCGCGCAGGTGCTTGCCATTCAGGGGGCCATTGCCGCGACGCCACCGCCTCCCAGGGCGCCTGCGCCGGCGCCGTTGCCGGCGCCGTTGCCGGTACTGATCCCCGCCTCCGTAACGGTTGGTCTGTTGAGCAGTCCGATTGCAAGCGACGGCACCACCGCCGTGATCACGACCTTGAAGAACGCAGACGGCAGTCTCTTTACCGGCGCTGCGACCGTTCAGCTGTCGTCGCCGTGTGCCGCCAGCGGCACCGCGCTGCTCGAGGCGCAGGTGAGCGCGCGCGATGGCATTGCAGCGGCGAGTTATATCGCCACCGGTTGCAGCGGGTCGGACGCGGTCACCGCGAAGGTCACCATCGGCGGGCGCACGGTGAGTGGTGTCGTGAATCTGCTGATCAATGCGACCTCATCGCTGTCGGCCAAAGCCGCGCTCGGTCGCACGATGTTCTTTGATCGAGGCCTGTCGGCCGGCGGAAATGTGGCCTGTGCCTCGTGTCATTCGCCGGCTGGCAACTGGGCACCGGTCGACGATCGTGGCCTCCCGGTGGGGGGTGTCAGTGGGGCGGTGGCGGGCTTCAGGACGGCGCCGACAGCCGCCTATGCCGCGGTCACCCCGGCGTTCAGTTTCCTGACTGCCACCAACAGGGCAGGCACAGTCAATAACGGCGCGACCGGCAAACTCGGCACACCGCGGCGCGGGCTGATGTGGGACGGGCGTGCTTCGACGGTCTTTGATCAGGCCAAGGGGCCCTTCGTGAGCAGTCACGAAATGGCCAATGCCAACAGCGCGGTGGTGCTGTCCAAGCTGCTGACTCGCCCTTATCTCGCTGCATTCCGGGCGGCCTACGGGCCTGTGACCTCGCAGAGCAATCCCGACACGGTGTTGACGCTGCTTGCCGATGCGCTGGCGCGATTTGAGAGCGAAGAAAAATCCTTCGTGCTCTTCAACAGCAAGTTTGATGCGGTATCGAAAAATCTGGCGAGCTTCACCCCGCAGGAAGCGCGAGGACAGCAATGGTTCAACGATGCGAACAAAGGGGCTTGTTCAGGCTGCCACAACTCCAACGGTGCGGCTCAGGCGACACCGGGCCCGCAGATGTTCACCGACCTGAGCTATCGAGCTCTGGCGGTTCCTCGCAACTGGAAAATTCCGTACAACGTCGATGCGACCGCACCGACTGCATTGGCCGCGATCGGCCAGACCGGGCTGCTCAACGGCGCGGCATTGGGTGCGCCGGGGCATAGGTACTACGACCTGGGATTCTGTGGACCGTTTCGAACCGATTCGCTCGGCGATGCGGCACTGTGCGGTGCCTTCCGCGTGCCGGGCTTGCGCAATGTGGCGCTCAAGAGCAGCTATGAGCACAACGGCGTTTTCTCGTCGCTCGCTCAGGTCATCGATTTCTATGTCAATCGCGACATTACGCCGCAAAAGTTCTATCTCAAGGCCGACGGCACGCCTGACATTGCCTACAACGATCTGCCGGTCATCTATCAGGGTAACCGCGAGATTCGCCCGCCTTTCACGCAGCCGCGTGCAGGGGTCAGGCTGAATGCCGCCGATGTGCAGGATCTGATCGCGTTCATGTGCACCCTGACCGATGGCTTCGATCCGCAGCAGCCGCAGGCCTATCGACTGCCCCAGCAGTGCCGCCAGGCGATCAGACCCTGAGAGATCAAAGCGCTACCATGATCGGATGAGCGCGCCATCCGACCGTCCTGCCGATATCGATTTCGAGAGCCTGCGGGCGAAGATCTGGCAGGAATTGCAGCGTGCGGTCGGCGAGCGTGACCATGAGTGGCGCACGCCGGTGCTGGCAGGGGTCGATGCCGATGGCCTGCCGCAGGCGCGCACGGTCGTATTGCGCCAGGCCGATCCGCTGCCGAGCACCCTGCAGGTCTATACCGACAGCCGAAGCCCCAAGGTCACTGAGCTGCTCAGGCACCGTGGTGCGGTTCTGGTTTTCTGGAGTCGGCGCCTGAGCTGGCAACTGCGTGCCAGGGTAACCGTGCAGGTGCAAACCGATGGTGAACGGGTGGAGGCCGCCTGGGAGCGGGTCTCACGGACGGCGGCTGCCGCCGACTATCTCGCGCCGGCTGCGCCCGGTTCGGTCTTCGCGTTGACAGGACCGGGCGATCACGCCTCGCACCATCTGGCCGTGTTGCTCGCCAGAGTTGAATCCTTCGACTGGCTTGAACTGGCGCGAGAGGGTCATCGCAGGGTTCGCTTCGACGAATCAGGCGCCTGCCGCCTGATCCCCTGAGGTTTCGCGCGCCGTGTGCTTATCGGCGGTGCGACGACGGTGCTGAACGAATCAGCCATTCGAATTCGAATCGGCCCTGCTGACGAATCACGGTGGTTTGCAGGCTTAGCCGATGATTGTGAGCGGCAAGCGCGCCTTCAATCAGTCCGTTGAAGGCGGTCGCAATGCTCGGGTGAGGCTGCGCGAGATCATCCATGAGCGTCCAGCCATTCTGGAAGACCCGCACCTGATCACCGTTGCGCTGCACCTCGCAGTGGTCGCCCTGGGCAAGGATGAGGCGGGACATGAAATCGCCGAATGCCTCGGCAGAGGTATCGTTGTGTTGAACGCTTCCCGTACTGCCGATGCTGTCTGCGTCGTGTCGTTGCACCTCGCCGCTTACGCCCAGGCGCGATGCGGTCTCGTGATAGAACTGCATGCCGACCAGGCGTCCGGTCAGACCCAGCAGATCGATGGCTTCCTGCGGTCCCCACAGGTTGACCGCCACCGGCAGGGCAGTACGGATGTACTCCATCGCGTAGTTGCGGTGTGCCTTGGCTAACCGGCTTTGCGGCCAGGTGCTTGTGGGCAGTCGGGGTGCTGCGGCAGCATCGAAGTCGGGGGCATCTTCATTGCGGGCAAAGCGCAGGCGCTCATTGGGCGACAGGTCGCGATCGTATTCGTAGTAATAGCCTTCAAGG
>CAIKZV010000317.1 GCA_903831925.1 uncultured Burkholderiales bacterium | reverse complement strand
CCAGGTCGTAGTGCGCATGGATGTTGCGGCGCGACCCGGCTTTGCTGTTGCGGTTGAGCAGGTGCTTGATGCGGTAGAGCGCCTGGCCCCACCAGTGCCCATAGATGGCCCGCTCGATCACGTCACGGTTGGCGACCAGCACCTTGAGCAGCGCCGGCAGCGAATCGGTCTGCCAGTCGCCGCTGATCCAGCTCTCGGCAAAGCCGATGTCGCCGCGCGACAGCGAAGCGCCGAAGACCTTCCAGTTGGAGAGTCGGATCGAGGCATGCGGCTCGCCGTGTCCGAAGCTGAGCGAGGCGCCCGCCGGGGTGGTTACCAGCAGTCGGCCCACCTGCAGCCGTTCGAGCAGCGAGAGGATGGCGCGAGCGGCGGCCGGCGGGCGTTCGGCGGCGAGCACGGCCGCCAGACCGGTCCGGGATTCGCGCTCGAGCAGCGGCGAAGCAGCGGGATTCAGGAGCGCGGTGGATTCCGGATCGAGCATCGATCGTCCGGGCGCAGAACGGTTCATGGAAGGCCTCTGGAAACGAAAGCTTCTGGGGGTTCGGGTTTGCGGTGAAACGGTACGCGGGCCAGCCACAGTCGCAGTGCCTGCAGATGAATCCGGGTGATGACGCCAATCGTGAAAAACGGCTGCCCGACGATCGCCCGCCGCACTGTAGCGCGACTCGCCGCCACCATGGCACCGCTGAAGCTGGTCAGCAGCAGCGGCCCCTGTTCATCCTGATAGTCGATGCGGGCGAGCGCCCGGTCGGCGCGGTTGAAAAAGCGGAAGGTGTAGCTGCCGGTGACGCTGCAGAACGGCGATACATGAAAGACCTTGGTGGCCTGCATCGCCCGACCCTGCGCGAGCGGCGCGCCGTCGGCTTGCGACAGCAGATAGCAGTGCCGCTCGTTGAAGGTGTTGTTGACTTCGGCGATCACTGTGACCAGTTCGCCGTCGGCGCGGTGACAGAACCAGAAACTGACCGGCTTGAAGGCATAGCCGAGCATGCGCGGAAAGGTGTGCAGCCAGATCGGGCCGTCGGCGTTTGCGCCGGCCTCACTGCAGCGGCTGCGGATCCAGTCCTCAAGGGGCGTCTGGCCGTCGCCATGGTCGGCGGCATGAAACGAGATCGGTGCGCGGCGTTCGAATCCGAACCAGCGGCCCAGGCCCTGCGCGGCGCGGGCGGCGAAGTCGCCGTCGATGCGCAGGCGCATGAAAAAGCCGGGATAGCTGAAGGCGTGATGGACCGGGCGCAGCCGTGTATGGCGGATCGGCCCGAAGCCCAGCTGCAGCGGCGCGCCTTCGAGTGCCACGCGCTGCGGGGCGCTCAGCGTGTCGGGGGCGAGTGGGGTCGGCGCGGTGTGCATGTCGCGGGGATGTCGCGTCATTGTTGATCAGGCGGCTGCGGCCAGCGAGTCGTCTGCGCCGTGCTGCGCATTGCCATCGCCGGTGGACTCGCCGATGTCGAGCAGGGCACTGGCCACCGCCAGTCCCGACTTCAGCCCGTCTTCATGGAATCCGTAGCCGGTCCAGGCGCCGGCGAACCAGGTGTTGCGAACGCCCTGCACCTCGCCCAGGCGACGCTGCGCGGCCATGGCGCCGAGGTCGAACACCGGATGGGCATAGTCGAAGGTCTGCAGGGTGAGCGACTCACGCGGCGGCACCAGCGGATTGAGCGTGACCATGACCGGCTGCTTGAAGGGCAGGGGCTGCAGGCGGTTGAGCCAGTAGGTCACCGCGACCGAAGACCGGTCGTCCGCCGCGCCCGCGCCCTCATCCGGCCCGGCGCCAAAGCGCCCGCGGCTGAGGTAGTTCCAGGCCGCCCAGGCCCGGCGCCGCTTTGGCATCAGGGCCAGATCGGTATGCAGCCAGGCGCGGTTGGGCTGATAGGGCACCGCACCCAGGATGGCGCGCTCGTCGTCGCTCGCCGGGTCGAGCAGGGCGAGCGACTGGTCGCTGTGGCAGGCCAGCACCACATGATCGAAGCTTTCGCGGCCGTGATCGGTGATCACCGTGACCCGGCGCCTGCCGGCAGCATCCAGATCGCGCTCGATGCGTCTGACCGGCGTGGCGCGGCGCACATCGGAAAGCCTGGCCAGGATGCGCTCGACATACTGGCGTGCGCCGCCCTGCACGGTGAACCAGCGCGGCCGATCGGCAATCTGCAGCAGACCGTGGTTGTCGCAAAAGCGCGCGAAACTGCCCACCGGAAAGGCGAGCATCGCCTTGGTCGGGCAGGACCAGATCGCAGCGGCCATCGGCAGCAGATAGCCGTTGCGAAACGGCGCGCCGTATCGGTTGGCGACCAGCCATTCGCCCAGCGGCACCGCCGCCTGCGCCGACATCGCGTCGTTGCGGGCCAGCGCGGTGGCCTCGCGGTTGAACCGCATCAGGTCCGACAGCATCGACCAGAAGCGCGGCGACAGCGCGTTCGATGGCTGGGCAAAGAGCGACGCCAGATCGCTGCCGCACCACTCGAAGTCATGCGGCCCGACCGAGACCGAAAACGACATGTCGGAGTGCGCGGTCGGCACGCCAAGGGTCTCGAAGAGCGCGATCAGGTGCGGATAGGTGCGCTCGTTGAAGACCAGAAAACCGGTATCGACCGGATAGGTGATGCCCCCGACCGTCGCATCGACGGTATTGGTATGGCCGCCGACATAGTCGGCTGCTTCGTAGAGCGTGACCCGGTGGCGTGAGGCCAGCCGGTGGGCAGTGGCCAGACCGGCGATGCCGCCACCAACGATTGCGATCTTCATGCGGGAATCACCGTGCGAGCGACTGTTCGATGTCGCGGGTCAGTCGGGCATCGGTCGGCTCGACCGCGCTCGGATAGCTCGCGATCAGTTTGCCGTCACGCCCGATCAGATACTTGTGGAAGTTCCACTTTGGCGCCGACCCGCCGTCTCGCGCCAGGGCGACGAAGAAGGGATCGGCCTTCGGTCCCGACACGACGGTTTTTGAGAACATCGGAAATTCGACGCCATAGGTGTTGAAGCAGAAGTCGGCGATCTGTTTGGCGCTGTCGGGCTCCTGCTGGCCGAAGTCGTTCGACGGAAAGCCGAGCACGACGAAGCCGCGGGCCCGATAGCGCCGGTAGAGCGCTTCCAGGCCTTCGTACTGTCGCGTGAAGCCGCAATAGCTGGCGGTGTTGACCACCAGCGTGACCTGGCCGGCGTACTGGCACAGCCGCTGGGGCGAATCGTCCTGCAGACGCAGCGCGGTGCGGTCGAGCAGGGTCGGACAGGCGACAGGGGCAGCGGGTGTAGCGGAGCGGGGAGAAGCGGCGGTGGGCATGCCGTCACCTGCCGACGCCGGTTTGTCCATGACAAAAAGGACCGCGGAGAGCAGTGCGGCCCCTATTGACGACCTGTAGAGCGACACGGTGCGAAGATTGTGATTATTGAACAACGGTTTGTCCTGGCCAAATTGAATTTGTCATCCTTATACTAAGTGTCGGAGCCAGCCTGGTCAATGAATGTCCAGGACAATGCAGATGCTATGACTGACACCAAGGCTGTCGAGGCCGCGCCCCGGTCGATCGCCGCGGTCGAGCGCGATACCGGTCTGACCAAAGACACGCTGAGGGTCTGGGAGCGCCGCTACGGTTTCCCGAACCCGGGGCGTGACGCCTTCGGCGAGCGCCTCTATCCGATCGATCAGGTCGACAAGCTGCGCGTGCTGCGCCGGCTGATGGATGCCGGGCACCGACCCGGCAAGCTGATCCACCTGCCGATGCCTGCGCTGCTGATGCTGGGCCGCCAGGAGCGCCAGGGGTCGTCGGTGGGGCCTGCACAGCCCT
>CAIKZV010000316.1 GCA_903831925.1 uncultured Burkholderiales bacterium | reverse complement strand
GCTTCACTACACGATGTCGCGCTTCGGTATCGAGACCACCTTCGTCGAACCGCGCAACATCGATGCCTGGCGCGCAGCGCTGCGCCCCAATACCCGACTGCTCTTCGGCGAAACCCTCGGCAATCCAGGGCTGGATGTGCTCGACATTCCGCGCGTGGCCGAGATCGCCCACAGTCATCGGGTGCCGCTTCTGGTCGATTCGACCTTCACCACGCCCTGGCTGATGCGACCTTTCGAGCATGGTGCCGATCTGGTTTATCACTCGGCAACCAAGTTTCTGTGCGGCCATGGCACGGTAATCGGCGGGGTGCTGGTCGATTCGGGCCAATTCGACTGGGTCGCCTCCAATCGTTTTCCTGAACTGACCGAGCCCTATGCCGGCTTTCACGGCATGGTGTTCGCCGAAGAATCGACGGTGGCGCCGTTTTTGCTGCGGGCGCGCCGGGAAGGCTTGCGTGATTTCGGCGCGAGCCTGTCGCCGATGAACGCCTTTCAGATCCTGCAGGGTATCGAGACCCTGCCGCTGCGCATGGCCCGGCATGTCGACAATGCGCGGAAAGTCGTCGAATTTTTGAATGCGCATCCGATGGTGGCGCATGTCGGCTGGCCCGAACTCGACTCGCATCCCGACCAGGCGCTGGCGCGACAACTGCTGCCGAGGGGCTGCGGCGCGGTTTTCAGCTTCGATCTGAAGGGCGATCGCGCCGCTGGCCGGCGCTTTGTCGAAAGCCTTGAGTTGTTCTCGCATCTGGCCAATGTCGGCGACGCCAAATCGCTGGTGATCCATCCGGCCTCGACCACGCATTTCCGGATGGATGCGGCCGCGCTGGCGTCGGCCGGCATCGGCGAGGCGACGCTGCGCCTGTCGATCGGGCTGGAAGACATCGACGATCTGATCGACGACCTCAAACGCGGCCTTCGCGCCGCACAGAAAGGTGGCTGAGGGGTTCCTGAGGGGTTCCTGAAGGGCGCCTGAGCGGCAACAGGGGAAAGCAAGCACCATGAATTTCGAACTCGACGGCCGCAGCGGCTATGCCTATACCGGCGGACATGCATTCGATGCGGAGCGCCCGGTCATCGCCTTCGTTCACGGCGCGCAGCACGACCACAGTGTCTGGATCCTGCAAAGCCGGTGGCTGGCGCATCACGGCTGGTCGGTGCTGGCCTTCGATCTGCCGGGACACGGCCGCAGCCCCGGCCCGCCGCTGGCCGACATCGAATCGATGGCGCACTGGGTGCTGCGGGCGCTCGATGCCTGCGGCGTAAAAAAAGCAGTGATCGCCGGCCACAGCATGGGTTCGCTGATCGCGCTGGAGGCCGCCGGCCAGCAGCCGCAGACGGTCAGCGGCATTGCGCTGATCGGCACCGCTTTTCCGATGCAAGTCTCGGAGACCTTGCTGCAGGCTGCAGACCAGAACGAGCAAAGTGCGTTTGACATGATCAATCGCTGGTCGCATGCCCGCCTGAACCATCAACCCGGTACGCCGGGTCCGGGTTTTTCGGTCTACAACCAGAACCTGCGACTGATGCAGCGCCAGACACCCGGCGTGCTGCTCAATGACTTCAGCGCCTGCAATGCCTACGAGCGCGGACTCGATCGCGCAAGCCGGCTGCACTGCCCGGCGCTCTTCGTGCTGGGTGAACGCGATGTCATGACCCCGCCCAAAGCGGCCAAGGCACTGATCGATGCCGTGCCGGCGTCGACCGTCGTGCGCATTGCGGGTTGCGGACACGCGATCATGGCCGAAGCACCCGATGAGACCCGCAACGCACTGGCCGCCTGGATGAGCCGCCTGCCGGCCGATCAGTTGCCGCCGACCGCCTGATCCGCAGAATTGATCGCAGTCACTCAGGGCGAGGGGTCGACGCTGGCCGGCAAAGCCAGCACCTCGGACAAACGTCGCTCGAGCAGCGGATTGCCTGGGTCAATCCTCGAGGCCAGTGGTTGACGGTCAGCGCTGGTGGCCCGTCCCGGCTGCAATGACCAGACCCGATCGAAAAGCGCGCGCAGGGTCTTGTCGGGCAACTCGGCCGTCGGCAGCCAGTATTCGTCCCAGACGCTGGCCGATCCGCCATCAGCCCGCACCGGCCAGACCCGCATCAGGTAAGACTGCGAGGCGAGCAAGGCGCCAACCTGATCAGCTGCCTTGGCATCACCGTCGAACTCGGCACGGAAACGCTCGCTTGGCACCGGCCTGGGCGATGCCCGTACCAATTCGGCCAGGATTCTCACCATGCGGTCGAATTCGGCCGACGGCGTCGCGACATGAGGATCACCCAGCGGCAATCCCCAGAAGCGCAAATTGGCGGCCACCAGTGCACCGATCAGTACGCTCATCCAGGCCGCAAAGAGCCACAGCAGAAAAAGGGGCAAGGCCGCAAACGCGCCATAGACGATGGTGTAGCTCGGAAACCGCGTGAAATAGAGCCCAAGCAACAGATTGAGCAGCTCGAGCAGACCGATGGCCACCAGTGCGCCGACCAGGGCATGACGCCAGCGAACGCGATCATTGGGTGCAAGCCAGTAAAGCATCGACAGCGCACCGACTCCCAGCACCCCCGGCAGCCAGCCGCCCATCACGTCGGTGATGCCGGTGGCCGCACGCACCCGTGCCGCCAACTGAGTCTGAATCGCCAGTGCGCCGCCAAGCAGCACCGGTCCGATCGTCAGCAGTGTCCAGTAAAGCGTCATGCGTTGGGCGAGCGGTCGTGGACGCGGGGTTCGCCAGATCTGGTTGAGGGTTCTGTCGATGGTGAGCATCGATGTGATCGCGGTCGCGCAAAACGCCACCGTGCCGATTGCCGAAAGCTTGCCGGCGGCGGCCAGAAACTGGTTCAGGTAGCGAATGATGGTCGCGCTGAACGAGGGCAGAAAAAGATTGGTTGCCAGAAAGCGCTCAATGTCGAGGCGCATCGACTCGAAGGCAGGCAGGGCGGTGATCAGCATGAGACCGACCGCGGCCATCGGCACGATCGCACCCAGCGTCAGCAGCGTCAGACTGCTGGCCGTCTGCTGCAGTTTGAGGTCGGCCGCCTGGCGCCGCATCGCCCTCAGCAGCATCCGCAGATTGGCGGCAAATTCGTGCATCCGGCCATGATACCTTCGGCCGATGACCCGATCCGATCGACTCAGAGGCTTGGCACTCGTAAGCGCAGGCGCGCTGGTTGCGCTCATGCTGGCCTGGGAACTCTGGCTCTCGCCGGCTCGCGAGGGTGGCTCGATGCTCGCGCTCAAGGCGCTGCCCCTCGCCATCGCCCTGCCCGCTTTTGCGCGCGGCAATGTGCGGGCTTATCAGTGGTGGTCGATGCTGATCCTGGTCTATCTGTGCGAAGGTGTTGTGCGAGGCATGACCGATGTCTCGTCGGTCGGGCGAGCACTGGGCTGGGCCGAGGTCGCACTTTCGACCCTGACCTGGGGCGCGATCATCGCCTATGTCATGGCCGCGCGGGGAGCTGAGACACCATGACCTCGTCGCCACAATGGCGCTTCCTGGCGGTGCTGGCACTGCCCGCAGGCCTGGCGATCACAGTCTGGTCACTTTCAACAGGGTCGCTGTCAGCCTTGTCAATCTGGGGCGCGGCTGGCCTCAGCACGACCTTCTTCATCGCACTCGCGCCATTGCTGTCGATTCATCTGGCACTGCCGCTTCTGGATGCCCTGTTCGGCGACGACGCGAGCCCGGCGCAAGTCGGTGCGCAGCATCCGCTGAATGCCGTGCTGCCGATGCTCTGTCTGCCCGCCTGGCTGGCGGTTCTGCTTGCCAGTGCACAGGCGAGTCTTGTGATCGAGGGCGCGACATGGTGGGCGCTGGCGGCATCGGCCGGTGCGACCGGCGGCATCGTCGCAATCAATGTCGGTCACGAATTGATCCATCGACCGACCCGGCTGCAGCGCCTGATCGGCGGACTGCTGCTGTCGTCGGTAGGCTATGGCGTCTTCAAGGTCGAGCATGTCCGGGGTCACCACCTTCGGGTCGCGACACCCGAGGACGGTGCTTCAGCGCCGCGCGGCGAAGGGCTCTGGCATTTCGTGCCGCGATCGGTCGTCTCGACCTTCTGTCATGCCTGGAGTCTCGAATCACAACGACTGGCGCGACGGTATCCCTCAGGCACTGCCGGCTCGACGTGGCGTCGCGTGGCGGGCAATGAAGCCTTGGCCTGGATCCTGGTCAGCCTGCTGTTCGCTATCGCAATCAGCCTGACCCTGGGCATCGAGGCGGCATTGTTCTGGGTCCTGGCATCGGCCTTTGCCATCCTGGAACTCGAAATCATCAATTACATCGAGCATTACGGACTGCAGCGCCGGCGCAAGGCCGACGGGCGCTATGAGGCGGTCGAGCCGCGCCATTCATGGAATGCGAATACCGCCCTGGTCAATGCGTTTTTGCTGAATCTGCAGCGACATTCCGATCATCACGCGCATGGCGCAAAGCCTTATGTCGGCCTGGGCAGCGTCGGCTCTGCTCCCCAGATGCCAGCGGGGTATGGAGCGATGGTGATGCTTGCCCTGGTGCCAGCGCTGTGGCGCTCGGTGATGGACCCGCGCCTGGATCAGTATCAGGAAAAATATCAGGACAGCACCGGCGCGGAAACGAATGGGGCAAAAACCTCAGCGCCCGATGGCGGCGCCGGCGGCTGATCGGCGGCGCGAACACCGGCTTTTTCGACCTCACGCAAGGCCGACATCAGCAGGCGGGCATCCGCCCCGGCAAGCAGCGTCGAGTCGCTCAACGTTCGCCGCCAGGCACGCGCACCCGGACGTCCGTGATAAAGGCCCAGCATATGCCGCACGATCGAGCGCAGCGCTACGCCCTCAGCGATGCAATGCTGCACATAGACGGCCATGGCATCGACCACCGCGGCACGATCAAGCGACCGGGTGTTGTCGCCATAGAATCGCCGATCGACCTCGGCGAGCAGCCAGGGATCGTGATAGGCCGAGCGGCCCAGCATCACGCCATCCAGGCCGGCGCCATGCAGCAGGGCGCTGTCGATTGAATCTAGCCCGCCATTGAGCAGGAATCGGGCATCCGGAAAATCGGCCTTGAGCTGATGGACCACCGCATAACGCAGCGGCGGCACCTCGCGATTATCCTTGGGGCTGAGCCCTTCGAGCCAGGCATTGCGGGCATGCACGATGAACATCCGGATGCCGACCGAATACAGGGTACCGACGAAGTCGCGCACGAAGGCATAAGGCTCCTCGCGCCCAAGCCCGATGCGATGCTTGACCGTCACCGGCACCGACACTGCGTCCTGCATCGCCTTCACGCAGTCGGCCACCAGTGAAGGTTCACGCATCAGGCAGGCGCCGAAAGCACCGCGCTGGACCCGTTCGCTCGGGCAGCCGCAGTTGAGATTGACCTCGTCGTAGCCGAATTGCTCGCCGATGCGCGCACTGCGCGCCAGATCGTCGGGCTCGCTGCCGCCAAGCTGCAAGGCCACAGGCTGCTCGCTCGGATCGAAACCGAGCAGGCGCATGCGATCACCGTGGAGCACGGCGCCGGTCGTCACCATCTCGGTGTAAAGACGGGCGTGGCGCGACAATTGCCGATGGAAGAAACGACAATGCCTGTCGGTCCAGTCCATCATCGGCGCGACGCTGAAGACCTGAGGCGAGCGCGGCACCGAAACCGCAGCCGATGAGGTGATGCCGTTCAAATCAGCCCCGAAACAATGTTGATGGTGAGCGCCAGCAAGGTGGCATTGAAAAAGAAGGCAAGCACGCAGTGCACCAGCCCCACCCGACGCATTGTGCGACTGCTCAGGCCGACATCGGCGGTCTGAGCCGAGGTGCCGATAATCGCCGCGAAATAGAGAAAGTCCGCATAGTCGGGACGCGCTTCGCCCGGAAAATCGAGACCACCCGGCTGCCCGGCGGCTTCGGCAGCATAAAAGACGTGAGCGTAATGCATGGCAAACATCACCTGCGTAAACGCCCAGGACGACACCACCGTGAGTACCGACAGGGCGATGTGCGCATTTCGCGCCGGCTCGGGCAGCGATTTTGCCACCGCCAGCTGCGCGAAGATCGTTCCAAGGCAGACGATGGCGGCAAGCACCACCAGCGTCAGCACCAGCGTGCGGCCATCGTCCTCGGCAATCGCTCGTGAGCGCATCGACGCATGAGACGAGCGAAACATCAGGTGCATTGCCAGAATCAGATAGACCCAGGCACCGGCATTCCAGCCGACGATGAACCGGGTGACCGCATGCAGCCCCAGACTGTCGGGCACCGCGACCGCCACCAGCGCACCGAAGACTGCACTGAAGACGAGTCGGGGTCGGGCGACCAGCCCCCTGACCCACGGGATGGCTGCCGCACCGCGCTCAGACTTTCGCATCGGCCTGGTCGCTCTCGGCAGCCGGGCGCGGCGGGCTCGGCGCCCGGGCGCGATGAACAATGGTTCTGGGTGAGGCAAACCAGACGATCACGATCAGGGACACATACAGAATGGATGAGATGTAGAACAGATCATCGGCGGCCAGGGTGTAGGCCTGAGTATCGACCATCCGATTGATGATGGCATTGATCTGATCACTGCCCAGGCCCTGCGCGGTGAGGTCGGCGCGGGACTGCTCAAACGCAGCGTTGCCGCGGTTGATCGACTCGGACAGATTGGCATGGTGCATGTTCGCCCGGTCTTCCCAGACCGTACCGAAGATCGAAGTCACAAACGCGCCCGAGCTGATCCGGGCGAAATTGCTCAGGCCGGCCGCGCCCGGCATCTCGTGCGGCAGCAGGCCGTTATAGATGATCGCCTGCAGCGGCACGAAAAAGAAGGCCACCGCAATGCCCTGGACAAGGGTCGGCAGCAGGATGACCTCGAAGGGCGTCTGGGTTGTGAAATCAGCGCGCATCCAGCAGACCACGCCATACAGCAGGAAGGCGATGCTCGCCAGCAGCCGCGAGTCGATGAGCCCGATCTTGCGGCCAACCAGCGGCGAGAGCGTGAGCGCAAAGACGCCGACCGGTGCGAGCGCAAGACCAGCCCAGGTCGCGGTATAGCCCATCCATTGCTGCAACCACAAGGGCAGCAGGACGAGGTTGCCGAAGAACAGGCCATAGGAGAGCGACAGCGCGACCGTGCCGGTCAGGAAGTTTCGTCGCCCGAAGAGTTTCAGGTTGACGATCGGGGCAGGATCGGTCAGCTCCCAGGCCAGAAACAGCACAAAGCCGACCGCCGAGATGGTCGCCAGAACGATGATCAGCGTCGAACCGAACCAGTCGAGCTCCTTGCCGAGATCAATCGTCATCTGGAAGGCACCGACCCAGATGATGACCAGCGCCAGGCCGACGACGTCAAGCCGAACCCGACGCGGACCGACATCGCGTTTGTGATAGACCGACCAGGTCATCATGGCGGCCAGCAGCCCGACCGGCACATTGATATAGAAAATCCAGGGCCAGCTGAGATTGTCGGTAATCCAGCCTCCCAGCAATGGCCCGACCACCGGCGCGACCATGGTCGTCATCGACCACAAGGACAACGCGACGCCGGCCAACTCGGGCGGATAGCTGGCCAGCAGCAAGGTCTGTGACAGCGGGATCATCGGCCCGGCGACCAGCCCCTGGATCACCCGAAACACGATCAGCGTCTCGAGGTTAGGCGCGAACCCGCACAGCCAGGAGGTCAGGACAAACAGCAGCACACTGGCAACGAAGAGGCGCACCTGGCCGAATCGCTGCGTCAGCCAACCGGTCAGCGGCACCGAAATCGCGTTGGCCACGGTGAATGAAGTGATGACCCAGGTGCCCTGCGAGGGGCTCACGCCAAGATCGCCGGCGATCGCCGGAATCGAGACATTGGCGATCGAGGAGTCGAGCACGTTCATGAAGGTGGCCGAGGCCAGCGCGATCGTGCCGATTACCCGCTCGCTGCCCTTGAGGGGTGCAAATGCGGCAGGCGGTCGTGCCATTGCGCTCACCGGACAATCACGCCGATGCCCGCACCCGCCCCCGCCCCTGCACCCGCCCCTGCACCCGCAGTGGCGCCCAGATTGCCTGCAATGATCTGGCGGATGCGCTCGTCGGCCTTTGCGCTGGAGACCACGAAAACGCCGGTCGAATTGCTGCGCTCGGGCACAACGACCATCGCAAGCGGCGTACCGTCGGTCTTCGACACATCGACCTCGACCTGCATCGACAGGCCGACCCGCAGCGGATGCTTGTCGAGTTGCGCCGGATCAATCTCGATTCGCACCGGCACCCGCTGCACAACCTTGATCCAGTTGCCGGTGGCATTCTGGGCAGGCAGCAGAGCGAAGGCCGCACCGGTCCCCGCCCCCAGGCCGCGAACCTTGCCGTCGAAGTCGACCTTGCGGCCATAGACGTCCGCCTGCAAGCGGACCGGCTGGCCGATTCGCATCTGGCGCAACTGCCCTTCCTTGAAATTGGCCTCGACCCAGACCTGCTCGAGCGGCACGATCGACATGAGCGGCGCACCGGCCGCAATCCGCTGGCCGACCTGCACCGTGCGCCGCGCGACCTGTCCGCTGAGCGGGGCTGGAATCTCGCAGCGCTGCAGGGCGAGCCAGGCTTCCCGATAAGCCGTGGCCGCACGCTCCACGCTGGGATGCGACTGCACGCTGGTGCCCCGCGTGAGCGCGAGGTTGCTCGAGGCCTGATCGCGGGCCACCTGCAAGGCGGCACGAGCAACCGCCAGCGCATTGCGCGCCGACTCAACCGCGGATTCGGCATGCTTGAGGTCTTCGGTGCCGATCGCGCCGCTTGCCGCCAGCGGCGCGCGACGGGCGAGGTCGTCTCGGGCTCGGCTGAGCTCGATCTGCAGGCGCGCCTCGTCGGACACGCGCAGCGACACACCGGCGGCAAGCGCCGCATTGTTGGCAAACAGCGTACTGACCTCGCGAACCGTCTGACCGAGCTGCGCCTCGGCGCGCGCCAGCGCGAGCTGGGCATCGGCCGGATCCAGGCGCACCAGCGGCTGACCCGACTTCACGACATCAGTATCGTCGGCCAGCACCGCGATCACGGTGCCTGCCGCCTGCGGCGTGATCTGCACGACCGGTGCCTGCACATAGGCATTGTCGGTGGACTCGAAGCCGCGCAAGGCGCTCAGCCAGTACAGGCCCCAGGCCGCACCCAGGACCAGCATCGCCCCGATCACCAGCGCCATCAGCGCAGTGCGATTGCTGCGGACTCGCGATATGTATTGCTCGGCAGGATTGGCGGTCTGACTCATGGTCGGCTTGCAGAAAGTGTGGGGTCCAAGGCAGGCCCGGCGCCGACGAAACCGCCGCCCAGGGCGCGTACCAGCGCAATATCGATGTTGAGCTGGCGGGCGCGCAGATCCACACTGGCCTGGCGCTGGGCAATCACTGCCGATTCAGCCGACAGCACGGTCAGGTAGCTGACCAGCCCCGCGCCGAAGCGCTGCATCGCCAGCGCATAGGCAGACTCGGCGGCAGCGAGCGCCTCGGTCTGCGTTCGAGACTGCGCTTTGAGCGCCTGCGCCGAGCCGACCTCATCGGCGACCTCGCGCGCTGCGCGCAGCAGCGCCTCGTTGTAAGCGGCAATCGCGCCATCGATACCCGCTTCCTGGGATCGCAAGTTGGCACGCAGACGCCCGCCATCAAAAATCGGCAGATGGATGGCCGGCCCCGCGCCATAGGTGAGCGAGGTCGAATCGAAAAACTTCGCGTATCCCAGACTCGCCAACCCGACGAAAGCCATCAGATTCACATTCGGATAAAACTGCGCGCGTGCCGCATCGACATCGCGCAGCGCCGACTCGACGCGCCATCGCTGCGCCACCAGATCGGCTCGACGCCCAAGCAGATCTGCGGGCAGAAAATCAGGCAGCACCAGACCCGGCAGTGCGCTAAGGCGCGGTGAGAGCGCAGCGAGTGCATCGGGGCGCTGTCCGCACAATTCGGCAAGCGCATGACGCTGCCTGGCGATCAGATCGTCGAGCACCTGAACGTCGAGCTGTGCCTGCGCCAGCGTGCCCTCCGACTGGCGCAATTCGATCGCGGTATCGAGGCCGGCGGCCTTGCGGTCACGCACAAGCCGGTTGATCTTGCGCCGCTGCTCGACGGTCGCCGCAGCCAGCGCGCGAGCCTCCAGCAACCGCGCAAGATTGATGTAGCCGGTGGCCACATTGACCGCAAGCAGCACCGAGGCCGCCTGGGCGTCGGCCTGCGCAGCACGCGACTGACCGATTGCCGAATCGAGCACCGCGCGCTGACGGCCAAAAAGATCGAGCTCCCAGCTCGCGGCAAATTCGAGGTGACTGTTCCAGTAGCGGTTGCCGGCATAGGGCGGCGGAAAGAAACCGTTCTGGGTGTAGAGCGTGTCGGCCGCTTCGCCCCGCAGCGCGACCGAGGGAAGGCGTGCCGCCTGCGCGGCCTGCATGGCCGATCGCGACTGATCGAGGCGGGCCTCGACCCGCCTGATCGATGGCGATCCGGCCAGGGCCTGGTCGATCAGCGCCGACAGTTCGGGATCGCGCCAGGCATCCCACCATCGGGCGGTCGGCCAGTCGGCAGGCGAGGCGGTCGCACCGACCGCGTCTGCCTCAAGCAGGGCAAGCCGCTGCGTCGAATCGCCCTGTGAGACACAGGCAGACAGCCACAGACCCAGGGTGATGATGACCAGCCCCAGTCGGCCGCGCCCCGCGCCAGCACCCTCGAACCAGCCAGGCGACACCGGCAACTGCTTGCGATTGCGCGATTGCGGCATCACAGATCTGCCTGCGGCTCATCGCCCTCGAGTGGCTCCAGGGCCTGGCCATTGGCCCGCATGCGCGCCAGCAGGCTGTTGAGCTGCTCGAACTCATCTCGGGTGAAACCGAGGAGATAGTCGTTGTTGACCCCTGCGACCACCTCAGGGATGCCTTCGGTTGCCGCCTCACCGCTGGCGGTCAGGCGCAGTTGCGTGACACGCCGATCGGTGAGACTGCGAACGCGTTCGATCAGGCCCTTGGCCTCAAGCCGGTCAAGCATCCGAGTCATGGCGCCGGCATCGACACCCAGCAATCGCGCCAGAACCTGTGCGGTGTCGGCGCGCCCGGCCTTGAGCATCCAGAGCGGGCGCCACTGGGCTTCGGTCAGCCCGAGCGACAACAGTCTCGAGGCGGTTTCACGACGCATTGCCAGCGCCAGTTGCAGCAGCTTGTAGCCGACACTCTCGACAATCTGATCACGGTTGCTGCCGTAAAATCGGATCTTTTTTGCTTGCATAGGCAAATATTGCCACGTCAACCATGTTGCAGCAAGGCTGGCTCGAAGCAGACCTGACCCGCACCGTTTCGCTGAACCGGACGCGCGCCTGGCCGGCCGGCGAGGCTAGCCTCTGACCTCGAAGGCATACACCTTCTGCACGATCTGCCAACGCCCCTCGGCCTTGATCAGGTTGAGATAATCGGTGAAATAGCGCGGCGGGATCTGGCACTTCACCTTGACGAAGGCGGTGGTCGGGCCCGACTGGTCGATCATCAGGATGGCATCGTCGCGAGCCAGATCATTCGCCTTTGACGACGGCCGGCCGCGGACCACCTGCAGCCAGGCGTCACGGGACATGACCATGATCTTGCCGTCCTGTTCCCAGGTCAGGGCACTGGCTTCATGAAAGATGCTGCCGAGTTTGTCGGCATCGCCCTCGTAGAGGCCGTCGAAATAGGTCTGGATGGTCGCCTCGATGGCGGTGCGCTCGGCAATGCTCATGATCTGTCTCCGTTTGAAGGGCGTCGCATCCCGGCGCTGAGCCGCCAACCGGGCAAAATCCTGCAGATAGAGGACAGGTTACACTCGGTTTGGAGACACACGGCAATGCAGGACTCGAGGACGCGCCAATGAGCACCCCATCGATTCAGACCAGCGATCCCTTCGGCGCCATGACCGACGGCCTGATCGTCGTCGCCAAACGGGAATGCCCGACCTGCGTGCTGGTCGAGCCGCTGCTGCATCGGCTCGCAGCCGGCTCGCCCGCATTCCGGCTGTTCAGCCAGGATGACCCAGACTACGGCGCGGGCATTGCCGGCCGCGTGCATGACGAGAGTCTCGAACACTCCTATCGACTCGATGTCGAGATCGTCCCGACGCTCATTCGTGTCGAAGGCGGCAGGGAAGTCGCCCGAACCTATGGATGGGATCGCGCCGACTGGCAACGGGTCAGCGGCATCGACGGGCTCGGCACCGATCTGCCGGCGCTGCGCCCGGGTTGCGGTTCGCTGACGCTGGAGCCCGGCGTCGCCGAACGTCTGGCGATCCGATTCGGCAAGGCGCGCTTTCATTCGCGTCAGGTGGCGCTCGGCGACGCCGAAGACCCGCTCGAAGCGTGTTTCGATCGCGGCTGGACCGATGGCCTGCCGGTGGTGCCTCCGACCCCCGAACGCGTGCTGCGCATGCTTGCCGGCACGACGCGCTCACCCGACGAAATCCTCGGCAGCATCCCGCCCGATCTCGCACCCTGCACGGTTGAGAAAGTGGCGATCAATGCGGTCATGGCCGGCTGCAAACCCGAATACATGCCGATCGTGCTGGCCGCAGTCGAAGCCGCTCTGATCGACGAGTTCGGCATGCACGGCATTCTGTGCACCACGATGTTCTGCGGGCCGGTGGTGATCGCCAACGGGCCGGTCAGCCGTGCGATCGGCATGAACTCGGGCACCAACGCCCTTGGCCAGGGCAATCGCGCCAATGCCAGCATCGGGCGCGCCCTGCAGCTGGTCATCCGCAATGTGGGTGGCGGGCGACCCGGCGAAATCGATCGATCGGCGCTCGGCACCCCCGGCAAATACACCTTCTGTTTTGCCGAAGCCGAAGACAGTGCCTGGTCGCCGCTGTCGGTCGAGCGTGGCTTCGCACCCGGCACGTCTACCGTGACGCTCTTTGCCGGTGAGGGCGTGCAGGGCATTGTCGACCAGAAGTCGCGTACCCCCGAATCGCTCGCACGAAGCTTCGCTGCCTGCATGCGGGTGGTCGATCATCCGAAGCTGGCGATGGCGGGCGATGCCCTGCTGATCGTCTCGCCCGAACACGCCCGGGTCTTCATCGATGCCGGCTGGTCAAAGGCCCGTCTGCTCCAGGAATTGGTCGATCTGCTCAAGCTGCCCGCCGACGACATGGTGATGGGCGCGGGCGGCATCACCGAAGGCCTGCCGCCGTCGATGGCCGGCAGCACGGTGTCAACGTTTCGCCCCGGCGGCATCCTCATCGTCCGGGCCGGCGGCACAGCCGGTCTTTTCTCGGCGGTTGTCGCCGGCTGGGCCGCCTCCGGCGCGGTCGGCTCAACCCCTGTCACCCAGGAGATCACTGCATGAATGATCCAGGCATCCTGCTCGACCCGACCGCCGAGCGCTCGCCCGCGGCGCGAACGCTGCTGGCAAGACCGGCAGCCCTCGACGGCCTGACCGTCGGCATCCTCGATATTTCAAAGGCCCGCGGCAACGTGTTCCTCGATCGTGTCGATGAGCTGCTGCAGGCACGCGGTGTCGCGGTCAAACGCTATCGCAAGCCGACCTTCACGCGTCCGGCGCCGACTTCACTCACCCAGACCATCGCGGCCGAATGCGATCTGGTCGTCGAAGGGCTGGCCGACTGAGGCTCCTGCACGTCGTGCTGTATGCATGACATTGCGGATCTCGAAGGTCGCGGCATTCCGGGAGTCGGGGTTGCGTCAACAGAATTCGTTCTCGCCGCGCAGATGCAGTCGCGCTCGCTGGGTTTCGATCCGGCCATGGTGTTCGTGCAGCATCCGATCCAGGATCGCAGCGACGCCGAGCTGCGCGCGCTTGCCGACTCGGCGGTCGATCGGATCATCCGCGCGATCAGCGGCAGCTGAGCCGATCGCGCGCCGACCCGGGAGGGTGGGCGCGTGAAGGGCGACACACCCATCGATCAGACGGTCGATTTGCCGCCGGAGACGACGCCGGTCTCCAGCGCCCCGCGCGATGCCCGCGCCGCGCTGCCCTCGGTCGACCGGCTGATGAGCCGGCCCGAGATCGCCGCACTGATCGCGGCACACGGCCGAAGCATGGTCCTGTCGGTCGTGCGCGAAGTGCTTGCCGCAAGCCGCCCGCAACTCGCGACGCCCGATGCCGACCGGGCGATCGATCTCGTCGATGCGATCACCGGTCGACTGCAGGCCCTGATCGCCGATTCGCTGCGGCCGGTCCTCAACCTGACCGGCACCGTGCTGCATACCAATCTCGGTCGCGCGCCCCTGCCACCGGAGGCACTTGAGGCGATCACGCGGGTGGCAAGCGGCGCCTCGAACCTCGAGTTCGATCTGGCGACCGGTCGGCGCGGCGAGCGCGACGACCATGTCGCCCAGTGGCTGTGTCGCCTGACCAGTGCACCGGCGGCTGCGGTGGTCAACAACAATGCGGCCGCAGTGGTGCTGCTGCTCAATGCCCTGGCGCTGCGCAAGGAAGTCATTGTTTCCCGCGGTGAACTGATCGAACTCGGCGGGTCGTTTCGCCTGCCCGACATCATGTCGCGGGCCGGCTGTCGACTGCGCGAGGTCGGCACCACCAACCGCACCCATCTGCGTGACTTCGCCGAGGCCATCGGGCCGCAGACCGCACTGATCATGAAAGTGCATGCCAGCAACTACCGCATCGAGGGCTTCACCGCCGAGCCCGATGAGCGCGAGCTCGCTGCGCTGGCCCGATCGCACGACATTCCCTTCGTGATCGATCTGGGCAGCGGCACGCTCACCGACCTCACCCGCTTCGGCCTGCCCGCCGAACCGACGCCCGAGCAGGCGCTGGCCAACGGTGCCGACCTGGTCACCTTCAGCGGCGACAAGCTGCTCGGCGGGCCGCAGGCCGGCATGCTGGTCGGGCGCACCGACCTGATCGACCGGATCCGCCGCAATCCGCTCAAGCGGGCGATGCGCTGCGACAAGCTCACTCTGGCCGCGCTCGCCGCCGTCCTGCGCCTCTATGGCAACCCCGAGCGGCTGCTCGAACGTATCCCGGCCTTGCGACAGTTGG
>CAIKZV010000315.1 GCA_903831925.1 uncultured Burkholderiales bacterium | reverse complement strand
TCGCGCCGGTGGTGGCGCGGTGGCTCGAAACGCAGGTAAAAACGCGGGCAAAGGTGACAGTGGCCTCGATGTACAGCCAGATCGGCAGCGGCTCACTGCCGCTCGACACCTTGCCGAGTTTCGGGCTGCGCATCGAGCCGCTTGCGACCAAGCGTGCAAGCGGCTCGGCACTCGGACGGCTGGCTGCCGAACTGCGCGGTCTGCCAACACCGGTCATCGGTCGGGTGAGCGATGGCGCGCTGTGGCTCGATCTGCGTTGCCTCGACGACGAGGCCGCCTTCATCCGACTCTTCGAGTCCGCCGCCACATCATGATCGTTGCCACCGCAGGCCATGTCGATCACGGCAAGACCAGTCTGGTGAGGGCGCTGACCGGTGTCGACACCGATCGGCTGGAGGAAGAAAAGCGCCGTGGCCTGACGATCGATCTCGGCTTTGCCTATGCCGATTTCGGTGGCCCCGAACTGATGGGCTTTGTCGATGTGCCGGGCCATGAGCGCTTCGTGCGCAATATGCTGGCCGGCATCAGTGCGATCGACCTGGCGCTGCTGGTGATCGCCGCCGATGACGGCCCGATGCCGCAGACCCGTGAACACCTGGCCATCCTCGAGTTGCTGGGTGCCCGCCGACTGGCGGTGGTGCTGACCAAGATCGGTCCGGCCTCGGCCTTGCAAAAGACGCAGGCGATCGCAGCCATCGATGGGCTGCTCGAGGCGAGTCGATTTGCAGGTGCCAGGCGCTTCGAGGTGGAGACACCGCAGTCAATCGGCATCGACGCCTTGCGCAGCTATCTCGCTCAGGTCCAGCAGGAGACTGCCGCCAGCGCTTGCGACGGGCCGTTCCGGCTGGCGATCGATCGATCCTTTTCGGTGTCGGGTGCGGGGCTGGTCGTGACTGGTGCAGCCTTGTCGGGCCGGGTGAGCATCGGCGATTCACTCATGGTGTCGCCGCTGGGCATTTCAGTCAGGGTTCGAGGCCTGCACGCCCACAACCGGGCGGCCGAGTCGGCGCAAGCCGGCCAGCGCTGCGCGATCAACATCGTCGGCAGCGATCTGCGCGACGCCGAGATCGGACGCGGTCAATGGCTGCTGTCGCCCAGTGCGCATGCGCCGGCAACCCGCATCGACGCGCGGATTTCGCTGCTCCCGGACCATCCGCGTGCGATTGCGCATCTGGCACCGGTTCAGGTCCATATCGGCTCGGCCACGGTGAATGCGCGGCTTGCGCTGCTGCAATCGCATCAGATGCAGCCCGGTGACAGCGGGCTTGCGCAACTGGTGCTGGAGCAGCCGGTCGCGGCACTCTTCGGTGACCGGTTCGTGCTGCGCGATCCGGCGGCGCAGCGAACGATCGGCGGCGGATCTGTGATTGACGCCTTTGCGCCCGATCGGGGTCGACGCAGCCAGCAACGCCTCGATGAACTCGCCGCGCTGTCGCATGAGTCAGCCGGTGAGGCGCTGCAGGCGGTGCTGGCGCTCAGCCCGCTGGGCGTCGACCTTGAGCGGTTCGAGCAATTGCGCAGCCTCAGCAGCACGCAAGTCGCCGAACTGCGCGACGCGCTGCCTTTGCACATCATCGACACTCGCCTGCAGCCGGGCGCGGCAACCGCTGCTGACGCGGATCGCTCGATCGGACTGGCGCTGCCGATCTGGCATGCCTGGCGAGCCGCGGTGCTTGCGGCACTCGCCGCTGCGCATAAGGCCGAGCCCGACCAGATCGGACCGATTGCGTCAACACTTGCCCGCGCTGCCGCATCGGCCCTGCCTGCCCTGAGCAGCCCGACTAGCCTGAGCGGCGAATCAAAGGCCGGCCGCACCCAGCCAAGGCGGGCGCAGCTGATTGCCAATGCCGCCATCCGCTCGCTGATCGATGACCGGCAGGTGGTCCGGGAAGGGGTGAGCCTGCGCCTGCCCGAGCATCGCGCCGTCCTGCCGCGCGACGAGCGGGCGCTGCTCGACAGGGTCATCGCGCCGCTGCGCGACGCCGGCATCCGCCCGCCGATCGTGGGCGAACTCGCTGCGCTGCTCGGTCTTGAGCGCACTGAACTGCTCGACTTTGCCCGCGACATGGCCCGACGTGGGCATCTTCTGCCCATCGCGCCCAACCGGTTTTTCGTGCCGGAAAGCCTTGGCGAACTCGCCGCGATCGCGGCCCGGCTGGCCGATGCATCGGCCGACGGCAGCTTTGATGCGGCCAGTTATCGGGATGCCTCGGGTCTGGGTCGCAACCTGACCATCGAGGTACTCGAATTTCTCGACCGCTCGGGCATTACACGCCGCCTTGGTGAGCGGCGCAGAATGATCGGCTGATCGACTCCCGCCACGCTCAGCCGACCCCTGCGCGCCGACCGAAGGCCGCTTACTGCGGCTTCATCCCGAGCATGTCGACATTGCGCTTTTCCTCGGCCCACAGACGGGCGGCGAGTTTCTGGTAGTCCTCGCCGCTCAGGTAGGCATCGTCGAGGTCGTAGGTCTCGAGATGGCGCTTGTAGGTCGGGTCAGTGAGTGCCGCCTTGAACGCATCGTGCAGCACCTTCACCACCTTCGGGTCCATGCCTTTGGGTCCGACCAGACCGATCGGACTGGCGGCCACCATGTCGTAGCCGGCCTCGCGCGCGGTGGGCACATTGGGCAAACGGGGAATGCGTTTTTCCTGGAAAGTCAC
>CAIKZV010000314.1 GCA_903831925.1 uncultured Burkholderiales bacterium | reverse complement strand
GGGTCGCAGGTCAGCGTGGGCCAGCCGCCCTCCTTGAAGAGCGTCCAGGCCTCCTTGAAGCCCTTGGGCGTGGTGACGACACCGTTGCCGGCATAGGTGCAGCCTTCCTCGTCGCCGCTGCGGTTGATCGGAAACAGCACCTCGGCGCAGAACTTGCCGCCCTCTTCAATCACCTGATCGGCAAGTTCGCGGGTGACATCGGCATGCTGCGGCAGTTCGCGCAGCCGCTCGGTGGCGCCGAGAACCTCATGCAGCACGAACTGCATGTCGCGAAGGGGCGGGGTGTACTGAGGCATGGTGAGATTTCCTGAAAGGGTTTTATTGGGGAAAGCGTTTCAAACGGTCAGGGCAATTGAAGGGGCAAACAAGGTGGTCACTGAGATCGCAGCCACGTTGGCAAAACAGCGGCTCGATGTCAGTGCGGCAAGCTCGAGGCCTCGCGGGCCGCGACCGACAACGTGACCGCTGGCGGATTGTTCAGGTAGGCGGCAATCAGACGATCGAAAGCCCGCCGTGCACGCGTCACCGAATCGGCGCGGGCCATCAGCCGGGCGTCATGGTGCAGGACGAGGATGACGCCATAGAGATCGAAGACCAGATCACCCGGATCAGCGTCGGCTCGCAATTCGCCGGTCTCGATCGACTGCTGGATGGCGCGCATCAGCTCGCGCTGCCACGACAGCACCATGCGGACCAGCTCATCTCGTACCGGACCCGGCCGATCGTCGTATTCGCTGGCACCCGAAATCCAGATGCAGGCACTGGCCGCGTCCACCGCGGTTCGGTCGAGCCAGAGCGCAAAGATGGCGCGCAGACGGAGCAGACCGCGCGGTGCGCGCAGGCCCGGCACCAGCACTTCTTCGACGAAGTACTGCTCATAGGCCTTCAGAACCGCGATCTGCAGGTCCTCGCGCGAGCCGAAGTGCGCGAAGACGCCGCTCTTGCTCATCTGGATGCGCTCGGCGAGCGCGCCGATGGTCAGGCCTTCGAGACCGGCGCGCGCTGCCAGCTCGCAGGCGGCTGCGACGATTGCCGAACGGGTCTGTTCACCTTTGCGCATGGATCAGTTGTACCCAGAGCGTCATAAAAAGAAACGAACGTTCGTACTATTTATTGAAACTGCCGGGTTGTCAAGGGGTCGCCGTGCGCGACCTGCCCGTCTGATCCAGCTTGGCCGGCTGTCCGCGAACGCAGACCGCCCGAACGTCTGAATTGCCCTGACTGGCTCCCTCTGATCCAGGGTTAGCCGCAAGATCGTCAGTTCACAATCTAGACACATTCATTCAGCCACCGGACATCCCATGCTGCTCCACCACAGACTGCTGGGCCTGCTGCTCGACCTGCGCATCGGTACACGATTGATGCTCGCCTTCGGCGGCGTGTTCATCGTCATGGCCACGATGGCGCTGTTCGCGATCCTGCATATGGCCGACATGAACAACCGGATGGCTCACATCACCGGCGGCAACAACCAGCAGATTGCTGCGGTCAATGTGATGATCGACTCGGTCAGCCAGCGCGCGATCGCCATCCGCAACCTGACCCTGCGGTCGGACAAGGACTTGAAAAAGCAGGAGCTCCAGGCGATCGAGGATGCCGGCAAGGCCTACTCGAAGGCAGAGACCGACCTGCTCGCGCTGATCGACCGCTATGACGCATCCGAGGCCGAGAAGGCGCTTTTCGAAGCAATCAAACGCAGCGAGAAAGTGACGGTGGCACTGATGTCGCAGGCGATCGATCTGGGCATGTCCGGGCAGATCGAGGAGGCGGCAAGCTTTCTGATGGAGAAAGTGCACCCGCGCCAGGCACGCTGGATCACGGTGCTGCAAACGCTCTCCGGCCTGCAGGCCAAGACCAGCGACGAGTACACCGAAGACGCGGCAGCGTCTTACAAGACCGCACGCCTGATGCTCATCATTTTTGTGGTGGGTGCGTTGGCCATCGGCATGGTCCTCGCCTGGCTTGTCACCAGATCGATCACCGGCCCGATCGGCGAAGCCGTGACGCTCGCGCGAACCGCTGCGCGGGGCGACCTGAGCGCGGCCATCCCGACCCATCACAAGGACGAGAGCGGCCAGCTGCTGGAGGCCCTGGGCCAGATGAACCAGCACCTGAAGGAAGTGGTGAGTCAGGTGCGTCAGGGCAGCGAACATATCGCCACCGGCACCTCCGAAATTGCGAGCGGCAACAACGACCTGAGCCGGCGCACCGAGCAGCAGGCCTGCAACCTGCAGGAAACCGCGGCCTCGATGGAGGAGATCCGCTCGACCGTGCTGAACAACGCCGAATCGTCGCGCCAGGCAAGCGACATGGCGACCGGCGCAAGCGAGGCGGCCTCACGCGGCGGCGCAGCGGTCGAGCAGATCGTCAAGACCATGACGCAGATCACCGAGTCGAGCCGCCGGATCGCCGACATCATCGGCGTGATCGACGGCATCGCCTTCCAGACCAACATCCTCGCGCTCAATGCGGCAGTCGAGGCGGCACGCGCCGGCGAACAGGGCCGCGGCTTTGCGGTCGTGGCCAGCGAAGTGCGCAACCTCGCACAGCGAAGCGCCTCGGCAGCCCAGGAAATCAAGACCCTGATCGGCGCAAGCACCGCCAGCGTCGCGCAGGGCTCAAAACTGGTGAGTGAGGCCGGCGTCACGATGACCGACGTGGTCACGCAGGTTCGTCAGGTCGCCGTCCTGATCGCCGAGATCAGCACGGCCACACAGGAACAGTCCGGCGGAATCAATCAGGTGGGTGACGCGGTCTCGGACCTCGATCGCATGACCCAACAGAACGTCGCGCTGGTCGAGGAGTCGGCAGCCGCTGCGGAAAGCCTGAAGGATCAGGCCGCCCGGCTGCTGGCGTCGGTCAGCATCTTCAAACTCGAAGCCCATCACTGAGGCTCGCGCCCGACGGCGACCCCAGGCACCTGCCGCTTTCACCTGCCCCTTTCACCCGCCCCTTGCAACGGAGTCATACGATGAATCAGATCAAGCGACGCACCTTCATGCTTCAGGCCGTGGCCGCAGGCGCCACGCTCACCTGCTCTGGCCTGGCGCTTGCCGGCCCCACCAAGATCGACGAGGCCGACCCGAAAGCTGCGTCACTCGGCTATCGCAACGACTCGACTCAGGTCGACCAGAAGCGCTTCCCCAAACACGGGGCTGGCGAGAAATGCAGCGGCTGCATGGCATGGCTCGGTAAACCGAGCGACGCCTGGGCAGAATGCGACCTGATGGTCGACAAGCTGGTCTCGAATACCGGCTGGTGCAGCTCCTTCGTCAAGCTCAAAGGCTGAACGTCAGGGGGCGCAACAGCAGCGGCTGACCGTCAGGGGCTGGCCGCTCCCAGCAAGGCCGGGTAGTGCTGAGCCATCGCGGCGCCGTTCAGTGGCTTGAACGCGCCCTTGTGGCAGGTGCCGCAATTGACCTTGGCGCTGTCGTGCATCGGGCCCAGACGCCCGGTGGGCAACTCCGGGAAGGTGCCGGCGAGCGGCTCGAGATACTGGCTGTTGATATCACGGACCATGCGAATGCCGTACCAGGCCGTGGCCCGCTGCGGGCGGCTTTCTTCCCAGCTCGCGAAGGCGCGGGTGTTGTGGCAGTAGGTGCAGTTCACGCCGAGTGAATTCGACATGTGCATCATCAGCCCGTAGGTGAACTCGGCCTGCTTGGTCGACTTGGTGTTGTCGGTCCGCAATGCGGTGTTGCCGGCCACACGGATCGTGGCGGCCCCGCTCTCTGACAGCAAGTACTGCGAGAACGGATCATTGGGCAAGGAACTCAATCCGACCGACTTGCCCGGCACATTCTGGCCGGCGAGATCGCCGAGCACCGGATGTTTGGTGTCGGGCGGCTGGCGGAACCAGACCGGCTGGGGCAGCGGATTGCCGCGATGGCAGGTGTAGCAGGTGACGCCGGTGGCACCGACATGGGATTTCCACTCCGAATTCAGATGCTGGGTCATCTGAAGCATGCGTCGGGCAACCACCTTGGTGTATTTGCCGTCATCGGCGAAGTTGCCCTCGACATGGCAGTAGAGGCAGCTCTGGACGGGCGAGACCCAGTTGGTCATCGCATTCATCGTCCGGCCGAATTCGGCCAGACTCAGTCCGTTGAGGACCTTCACGTTCTGGTAGACATCGCCTGCGGTGGGACCTCCGGGGCGTGCCCGCGCCGGCGCATCGATCGCGGGCATCGCATTCAGGCCAGCCTGCTCGGCGAGCGTGCGGGGGTTGTAGATCTGCTGCATCCCGGTACCGCGATAGCCGGTCTGGACGGTCTCGATTGGCGGGCGTTCGCAACCCGCGAGCATCAGGCCAGACACAAGCAGGCCGGCTTTCAGCACGACCTCGATCATCATTCGCATCATGGCTGGTGTCTCGACTTTTCGATGTAAACGTCGCACTAACTTGACATTCTTTCATGTCAATGTAAATAGACGATCGGACTTCCGTGACAACCGAGGGCATGATGGCGATGGGTTTGCGTCCTGTCGGTCGCCTCGCAGGCCCAACAGACACTTGTGTATAGTAGGCACGGCCTCGGTGAAGACCGTCCCGACGCTTCCCGCCCCCCCCTGCACAGGCCGCCCCATGACCTCGTTTGAAGGCAAAGCCATCGTCATCACCGGTGCCGCATCCGGCATCGGCGAAGCACTCGCCAACGCGATGGCCGCGCAGGGCGCCCGGCTGCTGATCTGCGACATCGACTTCGCACGCCTGGAGACGGTCGCGCAGCCTCTGCGAGCGCGAGGGGTGATCTGCCTGACTCAGGTCTGCGATGTGTCAAAGATCGCCGATCTCGAGGCGCTGGCCGAGCGGGCCCGACAGGCCTTCGACGGCGTCGACGTGCTGGTCAACAATGCCGGCGTCGGCCTGGTCTCGCCGGTACGCAGCCTCGATCCGGCTGACGCGCACTGGCTGATCGATATCAATTTCTGGGGCGTGGTCAATGGCAGCCGGATCTTTTTGCCGCTGCTGCAGGCGCGCCCCGGCAGCACGATCGTGAATCTGTCGAGCGTGTTCGCGATGATCTCGGTGCCGACCCAGTCGATGTACAACGCCAGCAAGGCGGCGGTGCGGGCGTTTTCGGACGCGATGCGCGAGGAGATCCGCGACAGCCGCGTCAATGTCCTGTGCGTGCACCCGGGTGGCATCAAGACCCGGATCGCCGAGCAGTCGCGTCTGGGCGACTACTCGAGCATGGCCACGTCGCCCAAGGCCCTGCATGCGCAGTTCGACAGGATGGCCCGCACCAGCGCGCCGCAGGCGGCCGCGGTCATCGTCAAGGCACTCCAGGCCGGCAGGACGCGAGTGCTGATCGGTGCCGACGCACGCATCGGCGATCTGCTGTTCAGGCTGGTGCCAACGCGGGCCTCGGCCTGGCTGGCGACGCTGGCCCGGCGACAGCTCGCGCGTCGGCGGACAGCGAGCCGATGACGGCGACGAGGGTTCGCGCATGACTGCCAAGGCTGCGTCGCAGCGGCGCATCGGCTGGGCGACCGGGGTCGGACTGGTGCTTCTGGCGACGGCGCTCGGCCTGGGAAGCGCCTGGATGGTACTCAAGCGCGGCGATGCCTTCGGTGCGCATGCTGGGCCCTGGCGGGCCAATCTGCTGGCCGGCAGCGCCGATGCCGACCTGTATTCCCGCGCCCGCGTGGCGGTTGGCGGGCTGCTTGCCCTGAATCGCGCCGAGACCATGTACTACGTCGCCGCCACAGATTCAGATGGCCAGCTGCTGCAGTCGCGCTGCAGCTACCGGGTGAGCGGGCCGCCGCCCAAGGCACGCTGGTGGAGCCTCACCGCCTATGCCGAGGACTACTACCTGTTTCCCAACGAGCAGCGTCGCTACAGCGTCAATGGTCTGAACGCACTCATCGATGAAAAGGGCGCGTTTGCGCTGGTCAGCGGCCCGACGGACCCTGGCCTGGCAGGCTTGCCTTGGCTGCCCACGCCCGGCGACCGTGGCCTGATGTTCACGCTGCGGGTCTACAACCCCGACGGCGCGCTGCAGGCCGCCCCGGCATCGCTTGAGGCACCGCGCATCGAGCGACTGGCAGGCTGCGCATGACACAGGCGCAATCCTCGGCACTCGTGAACAGTCGCAGGCGTCTGTGGGCCTGGCGGATCGGCGCCACGCTCGCGCTGGCGGCGGCAGTGCATGTTGTGGCGGTGTGGGCGCTGCCGCGGGTGATCATGGGCCGTGTGCTGTCGGCCGCGCAGCCCGAAAGAACCAGCGGGGTCTTTCTGCCGCCAATGACCGATGCCTCGCAGCGTCGCATCGTCATGCCCAGCCCCGATCTGCTCTATGCCACCTGCGCTTTCGATGTCAGCACACAGCCCTTGCGCATCCGGGCCGACCCGAAGGCACCCCGCTACTGGTCGATTGCGCTCTATGCCGACAACTCCGACAACTTCTTTGTGGTCAATGATCGCGACGCCGCCGGCAAGCCGATCGACATCGTGCTGATCGGCCCGAAAGCCTATGCGCAAGCGCCGGTGCTGCCGGTGGGCGCGACCGTGATCGATGCGCCGTCGTCGCGCGGCCTGCTGCTGATGCGCGTGCTGGTGGCCGACTACGCCGCCGAGCGATCGGCGGTCGAGGCGGCACGCGCATCGCTCAGCTGCGAAGCCTTGCGCTGAGCGACCCGCGGCGACGAGACACCATGGCCCCGCAGACTTTCCAGATTACGGTGATCGGCTCGGTATGGGCTGCATTCGCGTTGGCCGAGATGCTGCAGGGCCGATTCCTGGCGCGCGAATCGACCCGCGAAGACGTGCGCCTTGAGATCGCGGTCACGCTGATGTTTCCGCTGATCTCGGTCGGCGTTCTGACCGCGTCCGGCGCTTTGTGTGACTGGCTGATGCCGGCCCAGCGCAACGCGCTCGCCGACTGGCCCTGGTGGCAGATGCTGCTGGTGCTGCTGGTGGCCGACGATCTGACCCAGTACTGGTGGCACCGGCTGAGCCACACCTCGGTGATGTGGCCGCTGCATCGCGCGCATCATTCGGCGGGCTACATGAGCGTGCGGCTGGTCTATCGCAACAACGCCTTCTACTACGCGCTTATGCCCGGCATCTGGCTGTCGGGCGCGCTGCTTTTTCTGGGATTCGGCTGGGTCTATGCGGTCTACAGCATCGTCAAGGTCACGGTCATCATCGGCGCACATTCGGCGATCCGCTGGGATCAGTGGCTCTATCGCGCACCCTGGCTCAGCCCGCTGGCCTGGCTGCTCGAGCGCACCATCTCGACGCCGGCCACCCACTTTGCCCACCATGCACTGAGGCAGGACGACGGCATCGGCCACTATGCCGGCAACTACGGCAACCTGCTTTTCATCTGGGACATGCTCTTCGGCACCGCGCGGATCACCCGCCGTTATCCGCCGGCCTATGGCCTGGAGGACGACCTGCGGCATGGGCCGGAATCGTGGCTCACGCAGTTCGTCTATCCGCTGCGCAGATCGCGCCGCAGCGACACCACACTGGGCGCCGGGCCGCACAATCCGCCGGCTTAGGCGTCGATCCCGCGGGCGCGGTAGGCCAGGTGACGCTGCGCCGATTCGCCATTTCGAAAACCGGTGGCATAGCGCGCCAGCAGTTTCACGATGCGCGCCGGCGCATAGCCGAGCTGGGTGAAGGCGACACCGCGATCGAAGACCTCGCCGTAATGGGCAATCAGGCCGTCGCGCAGACGGAAGCGGCTGATGCCCTCGAAGATCACCAGCTCACCTGTGCTGTCGGGCTCACGCGAGCGATAGCTGAAGCAGTAGCGCGCATAAGCGGTGTCGGCGCTGCAGGCCGGCTCGACGAACTCCCATGAGAAGGCCTCGCCGCCGTCATAGAAACGGTCGAGCATGGCGGCAATCGACTCGCGCCCCTGATGCGGACCGAAGAAATAATCGTCATAGACGCCGTCGTCGGTAAAGAGCGCGGCGAGCCCTGCGGTGTCGCGCGCGCCAACCGCGCTCGCAAAGCGCTCGAGCAGCTGGTCGAAAGTCATGTCCGGTCTCCTTGTGTCTTTCGGGTGTGAATGGGTCGGACGATAGCAGCCCGCGGGCATGGGACAATCAGGGGATTTCCCTTCCTCCAGGCGATCCCGACGATGCTACGCACCCCCATCGACTTTCAGCCCGCCCTCGACCTCGAGCTTCATCCCGATGCGGTGGTCCACCTCTTTGTCCGCGATTCGCTGGTCCAGAGCCTCGATGAGCCGCGCGCCCTGCCCTGGCGGACCTGGCGCGCCATGGGCTTTCAGCCCGCGCGAGTGCATCCGATCGGCCGCCATCAGGGCGTCGACCATATCGCAGTTGCGCTGCCCGACGACCATCCGGCCGACCTGATGCCCGACGGCTGGAAGGCTGCCAATTTGCGCACCTGGTTCGGCTCGCTCGATGACGAGACCCTGTCGATTGCGATGCGTGCGGTGCAGATTCTCGAGTGGGATCGCACCCATCAGTTCTGCGGTGCCTGCGGCATCCCGACCGAACAGGCCAGCGGCGAGCGTGCCAAGCGCTGCCCGCGCTGCCGCCTGACGGTCTATCCCCGAATCTCGCCGGCGATGATGGCGCTGGTCACCAAGGGCAATCAGCTCCTGCTCGGGCGCGGCGTGAATTTTCCGCCGGGTCGCTACAGCGCGCTGGCCGGGTTTCTCGAAGCCGGCGAGACGATCGAGGAATGCGTCGCCCGCGAGGTCCGCGAGGAGACCAATATCGAGATCAAAAATCCGCGCTATTTCGCCAGCCAGAGCTGGCCGTTTCCCAATTCGCTGATGATCGCCTTCACCGCCGAGTACGCCAGCGGTGAGGTGCGCCACGATCCGGCAGAGTTGGCCGATGCGCAGTGGTTCGACCTCGATGCCCTGCCGCAGATGCCGCCGCGCCTGTCGATCGCTCGCGCGCTGATCGACGCGACGATCGCCCGAATGCGGGCTAACGGCGCCTGAACGAGGGCAAGGGGGCGGGTAGCTCGATCACGGTGGGCGGCGCGATCGCGAAGATGCGCTCGCCCGCAGTGCGCACGATGGTCGCGCCACCAGTGAAATCGCCGAAGGCCGGCAGCACCATCTGCGACGCGCCGATCCGAAAGCATGGCAGCCTCACCGATGCGCCGCCGCGACCCCACAGGCGCACCGCAGGATGGAGATGACCGGCCAGGCGATAGCCCTCGGGCTCACTGTGCCGATGGCTCGATGACTGGCTCGATGACTGGACCGATGACCGGCCCTCCTGCGCGGCGCCAGAGGCATCGACCGACGGCAGGACAGCGCTCTCACAGGGCAGATGACAGAGTGAGAACGGGCCAAGCCGCGCACCCTCAGTGACCATTTCGATGTCGAGATCCGCAGGCGGATCGCCGGCATGGTCATCATGGTTGCCTCGCACCAGCAGGCATTGCAGCCGCGCGTGCCGCTCGCGCCATCGCCGCAGCGGCCCGATCGTGGCTGGTGCCTGCGCCTGACGGGCATGCAGCAGGTCGCCAAGCACCACCAGCCGCGTCGCGCCGCAGGCATCGACCAGCGCGGCGAGTCGATCCAGGGTGGCTGCGGTCGGCCCTCGCGGCACCGGTACGCCCAGCGCACTGAAGGACTCGGACTTGCCGAGATGAACGTCGGCCACAAACAGCGTGCCCGCCTCGGGCCACCACACCGCGCGATCGGCAAGCAGATGCAGCGCGACGCCTGCCACGACGACCGCAAGACCGCCGGTGGAGTCGGTCGCAGCACGCGCGGATTTCACGGCACGCGTGGCAATTTTGTCGATCGGGTCGATCGGCACCATCGGATCGGTCGCAAGGTCTATCGAGCTCATCGGACCGATTGTATCGGCGCGCGATGTGTGACTTTCAGGCAGACACTCATGGCCATAGAATGGCCGAGTTGCGTTACCCTCCTGCCGACGCCCTCCTTGGCACTTCGCACGTCTTTACCGTTGCTGATCGACCCCACTTTCGCGCCACCTCTGCACCTCGACGATGAGGCAGTGCGCCGACTGCTCAGCCTGCCCGCCCTGCTGCCTGCCGTGCGCGACGCCCTCATCGATCTGTCGGCCGGGCGAGTGGTGCAGCCGCAGCGCATGGTGATGGAAATTCCTGATGCCGGCGGGCTGCTGTTCATCAAGCCGGTGCTGAGCGACAAGGCGCTGGTCACCAAACTGATCACGCAGTTTCCCGGCAATGTGCAGCGTGGCCTGCCGACCCTGCTGGCCACGATCGTCCTGATGGATCCCGACAACGGCCGCACGCTCGCGATCATGGATGGCACCTGGATCACCGAGCTGCGCACCGCCGCGGTCACCGCCGTGGCCTGCGATGCACTGACCTCGCCCGCGCCGAAAGTGCTCGCCCTGCTGGGCAGCGGCGCGCTGGCACGCACCCATGCGCTGGCACTGCGCGCGGTCAGGCCGATCAGCGAGATTCGTATCTGGAGCCGCGATGCCGGCAATGTGCGGCGCTGCGCCGCAGACACCGGCGGCATCGCCTGCACAAGCGCCCAAGACGCGGTGCGCGGCGCCGATATCGTGTGTACCGTCACCACTGCAACCGAGCCGATCCTGCGCGGCGCCTGGCTCAAGCCGGGCGCGATGGTCGCGGCGATCGGCGCAGCACGGCCGGGCTGGCGCGAACTCGACGACGAGGTGATGCGCCACACCCTGATTGCCGACAGCCGCCATGCTGCCGAGGTCGAGTCGGGCGATGTGATCGGATCGGGCGCCAGGGTGAGCGCCGAGATCGGCGAGATCCTGGCCGGCACCAAGCCCGCACCGGCACCCGGCGAGACCTGGGTCTTCAAGGCGCTCGGACAGGCGGTCGAGGACGCGGTGGCAGCACGACTGGTCTATGAGGCATCGCTGGCCGAACGGGCAATGGCCGGCAACAGGCAGGAAGACGCATCCTGTGCACGAGGTGGCGCATGACATCAGGCAGCAAGACCACCAAGGCCGATAGCGCAGCGCATGACGCCTGCGATCGCAGCGTCGATGTCGCGATCATCGGCGCCGGCATCCAGGGTGCCTCGATCGCCTGGTGGCTCACGCGCCTTGACCCATCGCTGCGGGTGGCGCTCATCGAACGCGATACCGGCTTTTCGCAGGCATCGTCGCAGCGATCGGCGAGCTCGATCAGGCAGCAGTTCTCGCATCCGATCAACATTCAGCTCTCGCAATTCGGGCTGCAGTTTCTGCGCGAGGCACCGAGCCTGCTCGCGGTCGATGGCGAGGCGCCTGCGATCGGGCTGACCGATCCGGGATACCTCTATCTCGCAGGCCCTGAGGGCGCGAGCAGCCTGCGCGCCCAGCATGCACTGCAACGCCAGCACGGCGCACCGATCGAGCTGCTCGAGCGCGACGCCCTCGCGAACCGGTTTGCCTGGCTGCGCACCGGCGATCTCTCGCTCGGAACGCTCGGCGCAGGCGCTGAGGGCTGGTTCGACGGACCCGCCCTGCATCAGGCGATGCTGCGCGCCGCAAGGGCACAGGGCGCAACCCTGATCCAGGGCGAGGTGGCGGGCTTCGAGATGTCCGGGGCAGGCCGATCCGGCGCAACCGAATCCAACGCAACGGCGTTCGGCGCCACAGATGCGCCCCGCAAAATCGCCGCACTGCGATTGGCCGACGGCACGCGCCTGGTCTGCGGCACAGCGGTCAATGCCGCCGGCGCCTGGGCACGCCCGCTTGCCGCGACCGCCGGCATCGATCTGCCGGTGCACGCCCGGCGTCGCACGGTGTTTATCTTTTCCTGCCCATCGACGCTGCCCGATTGCCCCCTGGTGATCGACCCGAGCGGCTTCTGGTTCCGGCCCGAAGGCAGGCAGTTCATCGGTGGGCGCACGCCCGAGGACGACGCCGATGATCTGCCGCTTGAGCCCAATCTGGCCGAATTCAACGAGACCTTCTGGACCGGACTGGCGCACCGGGTGCCGGCCTTCGAGGCCCTGCGCATCGAAAACGCCTGGGCCGGCTACTACGAGATGAACCTCTTTGATCACAACGCCCTGCTGGGCGCGCATCCGGTGGTCGACAACCTGCTTTTTGCGACCGGCTTTTCAGGCCACGGGATGCAGCAGGCGCCGGCGGTTGGGCGCGGCATTGCCGAGCTCATCGTGCATGGCGCCTACCGATCACTTGACCTGTCGGTGCTCTCGGTCGCAAGACTGACCGAGGGTCGGCGAATCCTTGAATCGAATGTGATCGGCTGATCCGGGCTCAGACCCAGCCGCCGGCAAACGCAATGCCCTGACCGGCGAAAAACTCCACCTCGTTGCTGGCCAGAAACACCGCGAAGAGCGCGTCTTCTTCGGGACGCGCCAGACGCCCGAGCGGCACTTCCCGCTTGAGGCGTTCCT
>CAIKZV010000313.1 GCA_903831925.1 uncultured Burkholderiales bacterium | reverse complement strand
CGTCCGACAGCCAGGCGATGGGCCGTCCCGGCGAAGTCATCATGCGGACCTGGCAGACCGCGCACAAGATGAAGCAGCAGCGTGGTGCGCTTGTTATCGACAAAAAGCGTGCCGACACCGAGCGCAACGACAACTGGCGCGCGCGACGCTACATCGCCAAGTACACCATCAACCCGGCAATTGCCCATGGCATCGCGCATTCGGTCGGATCGGTCGAGGTCGGCAAGTGGGCCGATCTGGTGCTCTGGCGGCCGGCCTTTTTCGGCGTCAAGCCCTCGATGATCATCAAGGGCGGCACGATCGCGATGGCGCTCATGGGCGACCCGAACGCCTCGATTCCCACACCACAGCCGGTTCACTATCGGCCGATGTTCGGCGGCTTCGGCGCGGCGGTGGCAGCGGGCTCGATCACCTTCGTGTCGCAGGCGGCACTCGCCGCTGGCATCGGCGAGCGCCTCGGTCTGGCCAAGCATCTGGTGGCGGTCAAGGGCATTCGCACCTTGTCGAAGAAGGACATGGTCCTCAACGACTATGTGCCCAAGATGGCGGTCGACGCCGAGACTTATGAGGTGCGCGCCGATGGCGTGCTGCTGACCTGCGAGCCGGCGACCAGCCTGCCGATGGCCCAGCGTTATTTCCTTTTCTGAGCAGGCGGCCCAAGCCATGACGCTGATTGTTGCGACATCGATGGCACCGACTGGCCGGCCGGTCGACGAGGTGATCGAGCTGGCCTTCGAGCAGCGCGAGCGGTCGCGGTTTCGGGCGACGCTGCTGTCGGGCGAGGAGATCGGCGTCGATCTGCCGCCGGGCACGCTGTTGCGCCATGGCGACCGGCTGCTGCTGGCAGACGGGCGCATCGTGGCGATCGAGGCTGCCCCCGAGCGCCTGCTCGAGGTCCATGCCCATGATGCGATCGAACTGGCTCGCATCGCCTATCACATCGGCAATCGCCATGTCCCGATACAGATCGGCGACGGTTTCGTGCGACTGCTGCCCGACCATGTGCTGCAGGCGATGATCGAGCGGCTTGGCGGTCATGTGCATGAAGTCAGCGTCGGCTTTCAGCCCGAGTCGGGCGCCTACGGCCACAGCCATGTGCATCATCAGCACGATGATCAGGGCCATGGCGGACGCATTCATGTTTTCGATCCGCGCCACGGCGAATCAGCCTGAGCCGCGTGTCCTCATGACCCGCCGCAGCGCAGCCCTGCTTCAACTGGCGAGTCCGGCCCTGCCGATCGGCGGCTACAGCTATTCCACTGGTCTTGAATGGGGCATCGAGAGCGGGCAGGTCAAGGATGAGGCGGGTGCCCGCGAATGGGTGGCCGATGCACTCGCGCTCACGGTGGCCCGCTTCGATGGCCCGCTGATGCTGGCGGCCCTGCGTCATGCGCGAGTGCTTCATCCCGACGATGCGCAGGACGAGTCCGATCCCGACCACAGAGACCAGCGCTTCAGGCAGCTTGCCGCGCTCAATGCCACCGCGATTGCCGCGCGCGAAACCGCCGAGCTGCGGCTCGAGTCGCAACAGATGGGCTATTCGATGGCCCGCTGGTTCGAGGCGGTCTGCCCCGATCCGCGCACCGATGCGCAGCTGATCGCCACGCTTTCGCCGCTGTCCTTGCCGGTGGCCTGGGCGGTGGCGGCAGCGCGACTGTCCTTGTCCGACGAGGATGCGCTGCTTGGTTTTGTCTGGGCTTTCGTCGAGAATCAGGTGATGGTCCTGATGAAGGCCATGCCGATGGGCCAGATCGCCGCGCAGCGTCTGTTACGCTCGCTTGGCCCCGAGATCGATCAGGCCATCGATGCCGCACTCTCCCTGACCGAACCCGACTGGTCGAGCGCCGCCCCCCTGCTGGCAATCGCGTCGGCCCGCCACGAAACCCAGTATTCGAGACTATTCAGATCCTGACACCATGAGCGCACACGGACCCCTTCGGGTTGGCATCGGCGGGCCGGTCGGCTCGGGCAAGACCGCGCTCACGCTGGCATTGTGCCGCCGCCTTCGCAGCCGCTACGACATTGCGGCGGTCACCAACGACATCTATACCCGCGAGGACGCCGAGTTCCTGGTCAAGAACGATGCGCTGCCCAAGGAGCGCATTCTGGGCGTCGAGACTGGCGGCTGCCCGCACACCGCGATCCGCGAAGATGCCTCGATCAACCTCGAGGCGGTCGATCGTCTGTCGCGCGCGTTTCCCGGTCTGCAGATCGTCTTCGTCGAATCGGGCGGCGACAATCTGGCCGCCACCTTCTCGCCCGAACTGTCCGATCTCACCATCTATGTGATCGATGTGGCTGCCGGCGAAAAGATCCCGCGCAAGGGCGGCCCCGGCATCATGAAGTCCGATTTGCTGGTGATCAACAAGATCGATCTCGCGCCTTATGTGGGCGCCTCGCTCGAGGTCATGGACCGCGATGCACGCGCGATGCGCGGCGAGCGTCCCTTCATTTTTTCCAACATGAAAGAAGGCCTGGGCCTGGACGATATCGTGTCGTTCATCGAGCGTCGCGGTCTTTTTTCCTGAGCCCGCGCCAGTCATCCAACAGTCCATTCACCTTTGCCAATCACTGATTCCCCGGATACCGCCATGAGCCACTTTCGCCTTCTGACTGCCGCCGCTGCGGCGCTGCTTGCAACCCCCCTGTCGGCGCTGGCCCACGATGGTCACGGCTCAAGCGTTCTTGCCGCCCTTTTCGTGCATCCCTTCAGCGGCCTCGATCATCTGGCCGCGATCGTTGCGATCGGCGCGCTGACCGGCGTGGCCCTTGCAAGCCTTGCGCTCTTCGTGGTCGGCCGCGCGATCGGTCGCTTTGTCGCTCAACTGCCGCTGGCTCGGGCTCGCAGCGCACGCCTGCTGATGGCCATCGCGGTGGCGGCGTTCCCAGTCTGGTTCATGGCATTCGGTGCGAGCTGATTTGCCGCCGTCATGCGCTGACTCATGACCGATCCGAACCTGCCCCAAGCTGCAGCCGGATCCGATACCCCGACCGGGCAAGCCTGGCCGGGCTCCATGATTGACGAGATCGATCTGGCGGTCTGGCGCCTCGATCTGAATCACCGTGTCGTCGGGCTGAATCTTGCTGCACGGCAATTGTTCGGATTGAGCGAGGCCGCCTCGGTCGGTGATCGCGATTGGCGCTCGGTGATTCATCCGGATGATCTCGGGCAGTTGCAGGCAACACTGCTTGCCAGCGCCGAGTCGCGTGAGGAAGTGGCCTGTGACCTCAGGGCTCGGGCGACTGCGCAGGATGCTTTTCGCTGGTACCGGTTCGGTGCGCGTGCCCGTCGACTCGATCTGGCCCATATTGGGTGGACCTGCTTTGCGCGCAATATTCACGATGTCTTTCTGGAGCGAGTCTCGCTGCAGCAATCCGACCGCCTGCTGAAGGTGGCCTTGGGCGTCAGCAATATGGGCAGCTGGCGGCTCGACAAGGGGGCCGCTCGGATCGATGTCGACGACTTCCTTCGTGACTTCTGGCAGTTGCCCGAGACAGACGCTTCGCCGCTGCTGACCGCGGTCATCGAGCGCGTCCATCCGTCCGATCGCAAGCGCTTCGAGTTGGCGATTGAACAGTCCTGGGACTCGGGCATTCTGGACGGGCTGTTTCGCGTGATGTCTCCAGACGGAAGCGTCCGGTGGCAGCGGACCGTCGGCGTCGTGACGAACGACTCCGCCAGCCTGCGCCCGGTGATGATCGGCGTTACCGCCAATGTCACCGAGCGCCAGGAAGTGCGGCAAGAATTGCGCCTGTCGTCGCAGCGTCTCAAGATTGCACTCGATGTCAGCAAGGTGCTGCTTTACACGATGGATCGCGAGTTGCGCTATACCTGGCTGCATTCGGCCGAGCGCAATCTCGGCCCGGCGCCGCTTGGTGACATTGACCACCGCACCCGCGATGCCTTGAATCTGCCCGTCATCGTCGCGAAGCGGCTCGATCGAGGAATCGAGATGGAGCGCTTCACCATCGATGTCG
>CAIKZV010000312.1 GCA_903831925.1 uncultured Burkholderiales bacterium | reverse complement strand
GGGTCAGATTGAGCAAAAAAGCGGCTAATCGCTCTTCGGCTCGCATGCTGCCGAGCAGCAGCATCACGCCGTGGTCTCGCACGATCTCGCGACTCATGATCTTGTGGAATTGGTGCTGCAATTCGGTGAACTCGCGCGACAGACCTTCGAGCTGGTTGTAAGGAATCACGCAGACCTGTGAGTCCTCCAGCGCCACCGCATCGCAGGTGTGGTTGTCGGTGCTGATGCCATCGAGCCCAAGCAACTCGCCGGCCATCTGGAACCCGGTGACTTGGTCACGTCCGTCTTCCGACGAGACCCGGGTCTTGAAGAAGCCGGTGCGAACAGCGTAAAGCGACAAAAATTTCTCCCCTGCGCGGAATAACGATTCGCCTCTTGCGATGGCTCTCCGGTTGGCGACCAGATTGTCGAGTCGATCCAGGTTCTCGCGCGACAAGCCTACGGGCAGGCAGAGCTCTCGCAGATTGCAGTTCGAGCAGGCGATCTTGAAGGGTTCGAGTCGGAGTCTTGAAGATTCGGCGAAAGAGTTCATAGCGGATTGTGTTCGCGGCTGACGCACTTGTCATTGATCAATTTGCGATGTATCGGCGGCAATCGACCTGTTGGACCCAATGGGTCAAGTCTGGCCATTGTTTGAGCCGGTGCGCCCGTACGGCTTGAGCTAAGTCAAGATGCGACGAGTTCAAATTGGCACAGTTTGGCGCATGTTGAAGAATGTTATCGATCAGGCGCCTGTGCTGACCGAGGCGATGTTGCGTCGTCTGGATCGTCCTGGGCCGCGCTACACCTCGTATCCCACCGCGGACCGATTCACCGAGGCCTTTGGACCGGATGCCTATGCGCAGGCGCTTGCGGACCGCGCATCGGGGGCAGTCGTCGGCGGCAAGCGACCGCTGTCAGTCTATGTACACCTCCCATTCTGTGAGTCGGTGTGCTACTACTGCGCCTGTAACAAGGTGATCACCAAGCACCACGAGCGATCTGCCGAATACCTGGAGGTGCTGGCGCAGGAGCTGGCGCTCAATGTGTCTGTGCTGGGCAGCGGGCAAGCGGTGTCGCAACTGCATCTGGGCGGCGGCACGCCCACTTTTCTCACCGACTCCGAACTTAGCAATTTGATGGTCATGCTGGCTCACGCTTTCCGGTGGACGCCCGGTGCCGAGGTCTCGATCGAGGTCGATCCGCGCACAGCATCGCCCGATCGATTGCACCACCTTGCCAAGCTCGGGTTCAACCGGCTGAGCTTTGGTGTGCAGGACTTTGACCCGGATGTGCAGAAGGCGGTACACCGGCTGCAACCTTTTGCGTTGGTTCGAGACCTGATGCATGCCGCGCGCGAAATTGGTTTCGAATCGATCAACGCGGATCTGATCTACGGTCTGCCCAAACAGACCCCCGAGTCGTTTGCCCGAACGGTCAATCAAGTGGCTGAGCTTCGGCCAGACCGCATTGCGCTGTATGCCTATGCCCACTTGCCGCAGCGCTTCAAACCGCAGCGGCGTATCGTCATCGAACAATTGCCGCCGCCGGACCATCGGGTGCAGATGCTCGGTGGTGCGATGGCTGGCTTTGTCGCTCAGGGCTACACCTACATCGGCATGGACCACT
>CAIKZV010000311.1 GCA_903831925.1 uncultured Burkholderiales bacterium | reverse complement strand
GGCGCGCTCGATGCCGGCGCAACACGGATCACCGAAGCGATGCAACTGGCCTGCGTTCGTGAGATCGCCGATCTCGCCAAGGCGGAATTGTCAGATGAGGTTGCCGCGGCGTATCCCGGCCAGGATCTTCGCTTCGGGCCCGACTATCTGATTCCCAAGCCCTTCGACAGCCGGCTGATTCTTCGGATTGCACCGGCCGTGGCCAGGGCCGCCGCAGAATCGGGCGTGGCCACCCGACCGATCGCCGATCTCGACGCCTATCGCGATTCACTCACGCGCTTTATCACCCACACCGGCCTTTTCATGAGCCCGGTGTTTGCGGCCGCACGCGCGCAGCCGCGCCGTGTGGTCTACGCAGAAGGCGAGGATGAGCGGGTCTTGCGTGCCGTTCAGGCGGCCATCGACGAAGGCCTGACGCGTCCGATCCTGATCGGCCGCCCGAGTGTCATCGAAAGCCGGATTGCCCGAGCCAGTCTGAGGATTCGCGCGGGCGCCGACTTCGATCTGGTCGATCCGGAAGATGACTCGCGCTTTCGCGATTACTGGACCGACTATCGCCAGCTCATGAGCCGTCGCGGCGTGACGCCCGAACTGGCCAAGTCGCTGATGCGTCAGTCAACGACCACGATCGCAGCGATGATGGTCCGCCGACACGACGCCGATGCCATGGTGTGCGGTTTGGTCGGTCGCTTCGACGAACATCTGGAGCGGGTGCAGGAAATCATCGGACTGGCCAAGAGGGCCTCTTGCATGGCGGCCATGAATGCCGTGATGCTGCCCGAACACACGCTGTTCATGACCGACACCATGGTCAACGAAGAACCCACTGCTGATCAGCTCACCGAGATTGCCGGCATGGCGGTTCAGGCGATGTCGCTGTTCGCAGTCACGCCCAAGGTGGCCTTCGTCTCGCACTCGATGTTCGGATCGAGTCAGCGCCCGGGTGCGGTGAAGATGCGGACAGCGGCGGAGCGTTTCGCTGCCCAGCATCCGCAGATCGAATCCGATGGCGAGATGCACGGTGATGCGGCATTGTCGGAAGAGGTCCGGCTGGCCTATCTCCCCGACTCACGCCTGAGCGGCTCGGCCAATCTGCTGGTCATGCCGAATCTCGATGCCGCAAATGTGCTGTTCAACGTCATCAAGACCACCGGTGGCAAAGGCATCACAGTCGGCCCGATCCTGCTGGGCGCGGCTCGACCGGTGCACATCATGACGCCGTCGGCCACCGTGAGGCGAATCCTGAACATGACCGCCCTGGCGGTCGCGCAGGCAAGCCTGCGCTGACGAGACGATCAGACCCGGCGAGCCCGCGCGATTATTTGCGCGGAGCGTCGCCGGCGCCGCGATTGCCCGGTCCGGCTGCCGCCGGTGCCGCACCCGATGCGCCTGTTGCGCCGCCAGCGCTCGCCGGTGTCACGCCAAGCTGCTTGGCCATTGCCGCTTCAAGCGCCGACAGCTTGGGTTCGACCTGGGCGCGGGTCTCGGTGACCAGCTTTTCGGTGAGGGTGCGCTGCATGCCCGGTGCAAGCTGCTGAAAACGCTTGATCACAGGCGACTCGAACCAGGTGATCAACTGCTTGAGCTCATCCTCGTTGAAATTGCTTTCGAGCTCTGAACCGATCACTGTCGGCGCCAGCTTGACCGCGCGATCTCTCAGCAGCGGGACAGTCTCGTCGACATACTTCTTGAGGTCGGTATCAATGGCCTTGATGACCGCATCGCGCTTTTCAGCCGGGACATTCTGGATCAGCTGTCGCGCCTGCATGGTCAGTTGAATGGCGGGCTGCTCGGCCATGCCTCGGGCCATGGCTTCAACGCCTGGCTGCTGCAGTAGAACAAGCTTGTTGACCAGTTCCTTTTTTGATTGCGCCAGGGCCGGCTGAACCGTCAGGCTCAACAGCAGCAGTGCGGCAGCCCAGCTGCGGATCGGTGTTTTCATCGGAAGAACTCCTGGGCGGCCCATGGCCACCGGTCGATTGGGGGGCCAAGATTACCTCAGCTTGCAGACCGTCCAAAACCCGCGACCCAAGCTGTGCTGGCGTTTTTCTCTCGAATTTGCTTCGGCTCACCCCTTGAGCCACTGATGAAGCATCCTCATATCAAAGGCGTGAATCGAGCGCCCGCACATTAGCTCCGTCATTCAACTCACATGGGTAACGACATGCTGACTCCCAACGAAAGAACCGTCCTCCAGCTGCGCTTCGGGCTTGGCACTGACGATGCCTCCAGCGGCCTGACACTGGTCGAAATCGCGCGCCAGCTCAGCATTTCGACACAACGCGCCAGTCAGCTGGAGGCCAGCGCGCTGGCCAAGATGCGAGCCGCCATGCGCGAGCGCGGCATCGAGTCGCTTGAAGACGTTCTGTGAGCCAGCAGGCCGGCTCACAGACGGTCAGGGCACGATCAGGATCTTGCCGGTCACCTTGCGTGCCGACATGTCATTGAGCGCTTGCGCCACCTGATCGAGACGATAAGTGCCCGAAATATGCGGGCGCAGCTTGCCTTGTGCGAGCCACTCCAGCATTTCGGCCATGCCCGCTGCGTTGGCCGCCGGTTCGCGCTTGGTGAATTCACCCCAGAAGACACCCACCACTGATGCGCCCTTGAGCAGCATCAGGTTCAGTGGCAGCGCGGGGATCTGCCCATTGGCAAAACCAATCACCAGATAGCGACCGCGCCAGCCGATGGAACGAAATGCCGGCTCAGCAAACTTGCCGCCCACCGGGTCATAAATCACGTCCGGGCCTTTGCCACCGGTCTCGCGCTTGATCGCTTCGCGCAGGTCTTCTTTTTCGTAATTGATCGTCGCGTCAGCGCCGTGTTCGCGGCAGATCGCGAGCTTTTCGTCGGTCGAGGCCGCTGCGATCACCCGTGCACCAATTGCCTTGCCGATTTCGACCGCTGACAGGCCGACCCCGCCTGCTGCGCCAAGCACCAGCATGGTTTCACCCGGCTTCAAAGCAGCACGATCACGGACCGCATGCCAGGAGGTGCCATAGGTCAGCGTGAAGGCCGCGGCGACCTCGAAGGACAGTCCTGCCGGCATCGGCACGACTTTTTCAGCCGGCGCGATGATCTCTTCTGCAAAGCTGCCAACACCGCTGTAAACGATGACGCGATCGCCAGGCTTGACGTTGGTGACGCCGGCACCGACAGACATCACTTCACCAGCACCTTCGGATCCCGGGGTGAAGGGCAAGGCCGGTTGCACCTGATATTTCTTCTGAATGATCAGCACGTCAGGGAAGTTCACGCCTGCCGCTCTGACCCGGATTCGCACCTCGCCCGGGCCGGG
>CAIKZV010000310.1 GCA_903831925.1 uncultured Burkholderiales bacterium | reverse complement strand
CCTGCGGCCAGGCCGATGCGGTTGGGAAACTTCAGCCCCGCCACCGTCACCGGATCGGCGCTGCGGGGCTGCGACCACAGGCACTGTACGGGCGTGTTTTGCAGCGTGGCGATCGCGTCCATCGTCATGTCGTGGGCGCGCTCGGGGTCCAGGCCAAACAGGAAGGGGCGGGTCAGTGCGTAGGGGATGAAAGCCATAATCGAACGATTGTCCCAGACCGCTTCGCCGACCCAGCCCATGACCCAGGATGAACTCAAGGCCTTAGTCGGCCGCGCCGCATTGGACTTCGTCGTGCCTGGCACCGTCGTCGGCGTGGGCACGGGATCGACGGTCAACTGCTTTATCGATGCGCTGGCCAGCATCAAGCACAGGATTGCCGGTGCGGTGTCGAGCTCGGTGCAGAGCACTGCGCGGTTGCAGGCGCTGGGCATCAAGGTCTTCGACGCCAACGACTTGCTCAGCATCCCGGTCTATGTCGATGGCGCTGACGAGATCGACCATCGAGGCTTCATGGTCAAGGGTGGCGGCGCGGCACTGACGCGAGAGAAGATCGTTGCCGACCTGGCCGAGCGCTTTGTCTGCATCGCCGACGAGAGCAAGCTGGTCGAGGTGATGGGCCGCTTTCCACTGCCGGGGGAGGTGATCACTATGGCCGTGGCCCAGGTGGCGCGGCGTTTTGCGTCAGTCTATGGCGGCGTGGCCACGCTGCGCGCCGGCGTGACCACCGACAACGGCAACGCCATCCTGGATGTGCGTGGGCTGTCCATCACCGACCCGCTGGCGATGGAGACCGAGGTCAACCAATGGCCTGGCGTGGTGACGGTGGGCATCTTTGCCCGGCACAGGGCGCGGGTCTGTCTGCTGGGCACCGCGCAAGGCGTGCGGACGATCGATTTCGACCGCTAGACCTCAGTCCTCGAAGCCAACGAACACCGCCGCTTCGGCCAGGGACTTTCTGTGCGAGACCACCGCATTCGCGGGGAAGTCATCGTCCGGCCAACCCATCGCGACGCAGGTCTGGATAACCTGGTCGTCCGGGATGCCCGCTTGCTCGCGCACGACGGGTGACTGCATGATGCCCTGGCTGTTGATGACGCAGCCCAGCCCGCGCGACCAGGCGGCATTGACGAGGCAGTTGACCACGCCACCACAGTCGAAGGGGGCAATGTCACCGCCATGGATGGCGCGGTCATAGGTCACGACGATCGAGACCGGCGCGTCAAACTGGCGAAAGCCACGCAAAACCCAGTCCTGCCGCTTTTCTTTGTTGTCGCGTTCGATGCCCATCGCAGCGAAGAGCTGCTTGGCAACCCCGATCTGCCGCTCGCGGTGCGGGCCTGCATAGCCCGGTCCCATGCGGAATTCGCGCGAGTCCGGCACGCCAGCCAGGTTGCGCTCGACATTCCCTTGTCGGATTCGGTCCAGCACCTCGCCGGTGACGACATAGAAATTCCAGGGCTGGGTGTTGAGCGAGGTCGGCGCACGCATCGCGAGTTCAAGGATTTCCAAGATCAGCGCCTTGGGCACAGGTTTCTTCTGGTACCCCCGAATGCTCCTGCGCCCCTGGACTACTTCATCAAATTTCATCGTCGTCTCCGCCATCGCTGTTTGGTTCATTGGGTTCGTTTGGTTCATTTAGTCGGTTTGGTTGAGTCGTTCGGTCCGTCGGTTAGCTCAACCAGAGGTCCGCGCATCTAGGCACGGAGCGCGTCAATTCTCGCTGCTTGTCGGGTCCGCACCGTCCACCCATGCAGGACGCGCGCCGATCGGGTCGCAGCGTTTGGCGGGGCCCTCATCTCGAGCGCCGATGCTAGCCCAGGTTCATGTGGTCAGCGCCTGGCCTGGGGTCGCCGCTGTCCCCGCGCGATGAAGCGTGCAGGGTCTAGCGCATCGAGCAGGGAGGT
>CAIKZV010000309.1 GCA_903831925.1 uncultured Burkholderiales bacterium | reverse complement strand
GGCGAGGGCCGACAGGGCTTGCCGCGCGCTTTCTTTCGGCGGATCGAGAAAGGCGATGAAGCCCAGCAGCGTGAGTTCGCTTTCATCGGCCACCGAATAGGTGGCCTTGGCCTGCGGGACCGCCTTGAACGCGAGCGCGACCACCCGAAAGCCATCCTGATTCAGGGTGCGGGTCTGTGCCTGTGCGGCATCGAAATGGGAGGCATCGAGGGGGCTGGTCTTGCCGTCGCTTTCATAGCGTGTGCAGACCGAAAACATTTCCTCGACTGCTCCTTTGCAGATCAGCACATGCGCGCCTTCGGGTGTCGAGATGACCACCGACAGCCGTCTGCGTGAAAAGTCGAAGGGAATCTCATCGACCTTGCCATAGCCGGCGCCGATACCGTGGGTCTCATGAAACTCGACATGCTCGAGCACCGCCACATCGAGCAGGTTCTTCAGGCCCGACTGGTAGTGGCTGTTGAGCCAGGCATACTGGAGGACCCGCTCCGACTCCTCGCCATGCAGATCCAGGTGGCGCTTGAGGATGATGCGATCCTGCGTCAGGGTGCCGGTCTTGTCGGTGCACAGGATATTCATGGCGCCGAGGTTCTGGATCGCACCGAGGTGCTTCACGATCACCTTCGCGCGCGACATCGCGAGTGCGCCCTTTGCCAGATTCACCGTCACGATCATCGGCAAAAGCTCGGGCGTGAGGCCCACCGCGACCGCGACCGCAAACATGAAGGCCTGCAGCCAGTCGTGCTTGGTCAGTCCGTTGATCAGAAAAACCGCCGGCGCCATGACCGTGATGAAGCCGATCATCATCCAGGTGAAACGCGCGATGCCGGTGTCAAAGGCGGTGGTTGGCCGATCGCCCGCGACCTGCTCTGACAGCGCCCCGAAAAAGGTGTTTGCGCCGGTTCGAACGATCAGGCCGGTGCCGTAGCCGCTCACCACGTTCGCGCCCATGAAACCGATATTCGACAGCTCGAAGGGGTCGGCGCCGGTCGGCTGCGCCGCGTGCGCAAACCGCTCCTGCGGGATCGATTCGCCGGTCAGTACCGACTGATTGACGAAGAGGTCTTTCGCATCGATCAGCCGCAGATCCCCCGGGATCATGTCGCCTGCCGACAGGCTGACGATGTCGCCCGGCACAAGGGTTTCAATCGGCACTTCGGCGAACGCGCCGTCAGGTGACGCGGCGCTGCGGCGCACACTCGCGGTGGTCTTGACAAGCGAACGAAGCCTTGCGGCGGCGGTGTTCGAGCGATGCTCCTGCACGAAGGACGTGGCGATCGCCAGCAGCACCATCACCATGACGATGACACTCGACTTGGTGTCGCCGCTGGCATACGACACGACCGCGAGCACGATCAGCAGAGCATTGAGCGGGTTGCGGGTGTGCTGCCACAACACCCTGCCGATCGAGGGCTGGTGCTCGCGCGACAGCAGATTCGGCCCGTAGCGTTTCAGGCGCGCAGTGGCCTCGATGTCTGTCAGGCCATCGATCGAGGATCCGATGGATGCGCAGGCCTGCGAAGCGTCAAGTCGGCTCAGCGCCTGAAGTGACTCGGTTTCAGTGGGGTCGTGCTTGTCTGCACCACGCCTGGCAGCAGACGGCAGGCGATCCTGCATGGTGGGTGTCGATCCTCAGCCTCGATGACTGATCGTCGAGGCTACCCACCCATTCTGACTTGACCTGCGTCAACCTGCCGCGTCGAGGGTGGCACAGACCTGCGCGTTTGCAGGGTCGTCGAGGGCCGGTTTTTTCTGCCGCAGCGCCACACCATTCTTGACCGCGATGATCTCGGCCAGGATAGCGACCGCAATCTCGGCCGGTGTGCGACTGCCGATGTCCAGACCGATCGGTCCATGCAGGCGGTCGAGCTGCGCATCGCTCAGATCGAAAAGCTTCAGGCGCTCCTTGCGCTTGGCGGTGTTGCCGCGTGAGCCCAGCGCCCCGACATAAAAGCACGCCGATTTGAGTGCCTCCATCAGCACCATGTCGTCGAGCTTCGGATCGTGGGTGACCGCGACCACCGCGCTGTGGGCATCGAGCTGCAGCGCGAGCACCGCGTCGTCGGGCATGTCGCGGGTGAAGGTGGTGCCGGGGATGTCCCAGCTCAGGTGATATTCCTCGCGCGGGTCGCACACGATGACTTCGAAGTCGAGCGCAAGCGCCATCTGCGCCAGCACCCGCGAGAGCTGTCCCGCGCCGATCACCAGCATCCGCCAGCGCGGCCCGAAGATCTGATGCATCACGCCCTCATCGAGCGAGAAGGCTTGTCCGCGCTGCGCGGCAGCCAGGCTCACCGCCCCGCTGGCCAGATCAACGCGTCGGGCGATCAGCTCGTGCCTGGCTGTGCGCTCGAG
>CAIKZV010000308.1 GCA_903831925.1 uncultured Burkholderiales bacterium | reverse complement strand
TGTGGTCGCCCGGATGAGCCACCACCACCCCGTCGATGTCGGCTTTCGAGAGCCCGGCCATTGCCGCGGCCTCGAGCACCACGCCGGTAGCCAGTTCGTGCTCGAGCACCTCGCGGCCTTCGGCGGCCCGCTGATAGGTGCCCACCGGCACCGCACCGTAACCGAGAATGGCGGCCCTGCGCGGCGTCACCGGCGTGACCTATCGCGCAATGTGAATGCCCTCGCGCTCGCGATCCCAGAGTGTGCTTCGGCGCTCCAGCGCATCCTGCTTGAGCTTGTACTTCTCGATTTTCTCGGTCGCGGTCTTGGGCAGCTCGGCAATGAATTCGACAAAGCGCGGCACCATGTAGTAGTTCATGTGCTCGGCGGCGAAGTGCACCACCTCGGCATGCGTCAGGGTCGCACCCTGATTGAGCACCACATAGACCATGACCTCGTCCTCGCTCATCTCGGACGGCACCGGCACCGCAGCCACCTCGAGAATGGCCGGATGCCGCGACAGGATCAGCTCGACCTCATAGGCCGAGATGTTCTCGCCGCGACGTCTGATGGCTTCCTTTTTGCGATCGATGAAGTAGAGATAGCCGTCGGCATCGAGATAGCCCCGATCGCCGGTGCAGAACCAGCCCTCCACAAACGCCCGCTCGGTCGCCTCAGGCATCTTGTAGTAGCCGTTCATCATCGAGCCTTCAGAGCGCGGGCGCATCTGGATTTCACCCACCTCGCCGGGGCCCATGATGCGCCCGTCATCATCGACGATCCGCAGGTCCGACGCGCCCCGGGCCGAGCCTGCCGAGCCGGCTTTGTCGGGTCGGTCGTCGGGCACGAAGGTGGTCACCGCATAGTTCTCGGACATCGCAAACAGCGAGGTGACCGCCACCCCATACCGGCTTCGCAGCTCAGCATAGAGCGACTGCTGCATCGGCACCGCCATGATCTGACGCAGCGAATGTTCGCGATCTTCAGGACCCTTGGGCAACTGCAGCAGGATATTGGTCATCGCACCCAGCGAATTGAACTGGGTCGCGCCGCAGGCGCGGATTTCCTCCCAGAACCGGGTCGCAGAAAACCTCGGCGACAGTGCAAAGCTGGCTTCGGCCCACAGCGCCGCAGTGCACGAATACCAGAGTGCATTCACATGAAAGAGCGGCAGGCAGGCGTAGATCACATCATCGGATCGATAGCCATAGTCGGTGCTGATCGAACGCCCCACACCCAGCCCTTGCGAATGCGGACACAGCACGCCCTTCGATGGTCCGGTTGTGCCTGATGTGTAGACGATCAGATGCGCGTCGTCATGGCGTACGCGATCGAGCGGCGGCGCGGTGTCATTGTCTGATTCGAAGGCCTGCAGCGACAGCACCTGCGCGGCCGACCCGACGGCTGCGGGCAGCTCACCCGGTGTCGGGCCCATGAACACATAGGTGCCAAGCTCGGGCAGTGCGCCGGCAACCGCTGCAATGCGATCGGCCCACTCGCTGTCGGCAATCAGCATCTTCGAATCGGACTGACGGATGAAATAGGCCAGCATGTCGCCCTTGGCGGCGGTATTCAGTGGCACTGCCACCGCACCGAGCTTGCCCAGACCCCAGACCACCCATAAAAACTCGGGGCAATTGGGCAGCAACACGGCCACATGATCGCCATGCCCGATGCCATACGCGGCGAATCCGTTGGCATAGCGGTTGGTGATCGCCTCGATCTCGGCGTAGGTGTAGCGCTGGCCTTGCCACAGCAGGAAGGGGCGCTCGGGAATCCGCCGCGCCTTGTCGGCGAGAACGCTGCCGATGGTGCGCGACTCAAGCGGGTAATCAGGGGAGGATTCAGGAGGCGCCATGCTGCCGGACTCGATGTCAGCGCGGGTTGCTCGCATGGTTCCACCAGGCAAGGTCTGAGTACGCGCGCAGATCGAGCTCGTGCGTCCAGGCCGACCGGTGCTGATGGGCGAGATAGAAATAGGTGTTGGCGACTTCGGCAGGCAACAGCAGCCCGTCGTGCTCCAGACCCTTGCTTTCGCGCAGCGCCTGAAAACGCTCCGGCCCCATCATCTTGCCAAGCGTATCGGGTGCATCGACCGCGCCGTCGATCAGGATATGCACGACATGAATGCCCTTCGAGGCGAACTGCGCGTTGAGCGACTGGCAAAGCATCCGGCGGCCGGCCATCGCCGACGCATGCGAGTGTTGCCCGGCATTGCCACGCATCGCAGCCGTCGCGGCGGTCACCAGCAAGACACCCTTGCCCCGCTGCTCCATGTAGGGAAAGAGCACCGAGGCCAGCCGGAACAGCCCGAAGGTGGCCAGGCGCCAGCCCATCTCGAAGGCCTTGAGCGAGGTATTGGCCAGTGAACGGTCGCCAATTTGCGCGCCCAGATTGAACACTGCGACCTCGATCGGTCCGATATTCGATTCGATATGGGCCACCAGCCCCTCAATGCTGTCGGCCTCGACCGCATTGAGAATGAAGCCGGTCGCTGACCCGCCTGCGGCCTCGATGTCGGCGACAAGCCTGTCAAGGCCGGCCTTGTCGCTGCGTCGGGCCACACAGGCGTGATAGCCGTCGCGCGCAAAGCGCTTGGCGACATTGCCACCGATGCCGGCACCGGCACCCAGAATCAGACAGACCGGCTTGTTCATGGCTGGCGCCCCTTGCGATCAGAGTTTGGCCAGCGCGGCATCAACCTCGGCCAGCAGCGCGTCGGTGATCTTGCCGCCGGAAAAGCCGGCGACCATCTTCAGCGACATGCCGCGGGCCATGTCGATCTGCGGGTTGGTCGCCAGTTGCGGCATGATCTTGTCGAGCACGGCGCGCGGGCCAGGATTGTCGAGCAGGTCGCCCACGGTCGATTCGATGCTGAAAGCCATTGTCAGTGTCCTTTGATGGAGGGTTGGTGAAGCCACCCCGATGATACCCATGCCAGGAAAATCGCTCTGATGAAACCGCTTTCGGCACGCCGCCTGTGGATGGCGCAAACCCTGGGTCTGGCAGGCGTCGGGCTGACTTCGGCCTGCGCTGCGGCGAGTGCGGCCGCAGCCGCCAATACCGTCTTCACCTCTGACCCCTTCACCCTCGGCGTGGCCAGCGGTTGGCCGACCGAGCAGGGCGCCGTAATCTGGACGCGACTCGCCCCGCAACCGATGCAGGACAACGCCGGGCTCGACCCGGTGGC
>CAIKZV010000307.1 GCA_903831925.1 uncultured Burkholderiales bacterium | reverse complement strand
GACGTGACCACCTACAACAATTTCTACGAGTTCGGTCTGAACAAAGAGGATCCCGCCGTATCGGCGCGAACGCTCAAGACCCGGCCCTGGACGGTCACTGTTGAAGGGGAGGTGGATAAGCCGCGCGTCTTCGATATCGACGAGTTGCTCAAACTGGCACCGATGGAAGAGCGGGTCTATCGGATGCGCTGCGTCGAGGGCTGGTCGATGGTGGTGCCCTGGGTCGGCTACTCGATGTCGGAGCTGATTCGCCGCGTGCAGCCCAATGGCAATGCCAAGTACGTCGAGTTCGTGACCCTCAATGACTCGAAACAGATGCCCGGCCTGCGTTCATCGGTGCTCAACTGGCCTTATGCCGAAGGCCTGCGCATCGATGAGGCCAATCATCCGCTGACCCTGCTGTGTTTCGGCCTGTATGGCGAGTTGCTGCCGAATCAGAACGGCGCGCCGGTGCGGATGGTGGTGCCCTGGAAATACGGCTTCAAGAGCGGCAAATCGATCGTGAAGATCCGCTTCGTCGAGAAGCAGCCGATGACCGCCTGGAATCGCGCTGCCCCGCAGGAATACGGGTTTTATTCGAATGTGAACCCGGAGGTTGACCATCCGCGCTGGTCGCAGGCCACCGAACGGCGCATCGGCGAAGACGGATTCCTCGCCCGCAAGCGCGCCACGCTGATGTTCAACGGCTATGCCGATCAAGTTGCCGGCCTGTATGCCGGCATGGATCTCAAGCGCAGTTTCTGAGTACCGGACAGGGATCCGCGTGAGCTCGCAGCCGGTGCCGATCGGTGCCATCAAGGCAGCGGTTTTCGTGCTGGCGCTTGGGCCCCTCGCGCGGCTGCTGCTGGTCGGCACGACCGGCGCATGGGGTGGGCTTGGCGCCAATCCGGTCGAGTTCGTCACCCGGTCGACCGGTACCTGGACGCTGGTCTTTCTGTGCATCACGCTCGCGATCACGCCCGCACGTCGCCTGACCGGCTGGAACTGGCTGCAGCGCCTGCGACGAATGCTGGGTCTCTTCGCGTTCTTTTACGGCGCGCTGCATTTCACAACCTATTTCTGGCTCGACCAGTGGTTCGACCTGGCCGCGATCGCCAAGGACATCGTCAAGCGCCCCTTCATCACCATGGGCTTTGCGGCTTTCGTGCTGATGATTCCGCTGGCGGTGACGTCAACCGATGCGATGGTCCGCAGACTCGGCCGGCGCTGGGGAAAGCTGCATCGGCTGGTCTATGCGGTGGCGGTTGCGGCCATCCTGCATTACTGGTGGCACAAGGCCGGGAAAAATAATTTTTCCGAGGTCGGCTGGTATGCCGCGGTGGTGATCGGGCTGCTTGGCTGGCGGCTGGTCGATCGATGGCGCAAGCGGGTGGCACCGCGCGTGTCGACCTGAGCCTGTTGGGTGTGACTGCGTCGGATCGTGCTGTCAGCGCGGCGGCAGTCGGTGCTCGCCGGCAAACAGATCGGCGACCTGCTCGCGCTCGCGCACCAGATGTACGGCGGTGCCATCGACCATGACTTCGGCGCCGCGGGGCCGGGTGTTGTAGTTGGAACTCATCGACATGCCATAGGCGCCGGCCGACAGGATCGCCAGCAGGTCGCCTTCGGCGAG
>CAIKZV010000306.1 GCA_903831925.1 uncultured Burkholderiales bacterium | reverse complement strand
GATGATGGCGGCCGTTTCGTTTTTGCGCTTCCGTGCAACCGTTCTCGGCACACCCGGTGCCGAGAGGCAAGGAAGGGTGGCCGAACTCATACTATCAGCATTGATAGGTCTAGCCCGCCTTTCTCGCAATCGTTTTCGTCGGAACCATTCGTCTGCCGACTGATGACGTAGCCTTATCGGCGGCGAGCACTGGCTTTGCCGCCGGTTGGGTGGCTCGGGCAGGTGCGACGGTGATCCTCTCTGGTTGATTCTCGGGCTCGGCTGGCGCGTCAGGCGCCCCTGCATAGTCGTCGCTGGGCCTGAGCGAAGATGCCGGCCGCCGGGCAGGATGAAGCGAACGCGACCTTGACGCGGCGCACGCTGAGGGTGACGAGGGCGCCGATCTTCAGGAGTTGGAGCCGGATGGTGCCGCAGGTGGCGTTCTCCAACTTGGTTCCGACCAAGCCGATGCGGCGCACGGCACACATGAGCACGTACGCGAGCGAGGACAGCCACAGGCGGAGCTGGTTCGCCCGCATGGTCGGCGTCGGCGTGCGGTCCGCGAACATGTCCGTCTGGCACTCTTTGATCCGGTTTTCCATCTCGCCACGCTGGCAGTACAGGCGCTCGTACAGGTAGCGCGCGCCGCCATTGGCAGCATGAATATTGGTGACGATGAAGCGGGGATTGCCCTCACCTTGTGTCCATTCGGCCTTGCCGATGACGCGGCGCTCTGCCGACCAACTCTCGTGTGTTCTGTAGCGGAAGTCCTTGAACACACGCGCCGGCCGCCCCGTCCACTTGGCGTGGCGCTTGGCCAGCTTCAGCTCCGGCGCAACCTCGGCCAGGAGCCGTGCATTGCCAGCCAAGCCCAGAACGTACTTGACGCCGTTGGCCTCGCACCACGCCATCAGGTCGTCACGGCAGAAGCCGGAGTCGGCGCGGATCACGATCTGCACCTCGGGCCAGCGCTCGCGGATCTGGGCAACGATGCGGGCGACCTCCTCGACGCTGCCCGCCGCCGCATCCCCGCTCGACGATCTCAACTTGGCGGCGAGCAGATGCCGATCACAGAATATATAGAGTGGAAGGTAGCAATAGCAGTCATAGTAGCCGTGGAAGTGCCGCCCCTCCTGCTGCCCGTAGATGGGATCGTCGGTGGCATCGAGGTCGAGCACGATGAAGGATCGCGGTTCACGGTAGGCGTCGAGAAAGACGTCGACGAACAGCCGTTCGAAGGCTTTCGGGTCGTGGTCGAGCTTGTGGTTGCGGTCATGACCGACCTTGCTCGCGTGCTCCAGGCGATTGAGCGTCGACTTGCCCGCGAGCACGCCGTCCGGCTTGTCGAGCGCGGCGGCGAGCACCGGATCGAAGCGCAGTTGGTCGTGGTCGTTGACGTCCTCGTAGGCGAGCGCAACGCCGTAGACGCGCTGCTTGATCAGGTTTTCGAGCGTATGCGTGATCCACTCGGGCGCGCGCAGATCACGAAAGCAGCGGGCCGTACGCTCGGTGAGCCGGATCGCCCGGTCGGCGGCGCTGAGCAGCAGCACACCGCCGTTCGAGGTGATGGCACCACCGTCGAAGGCGCCCACAAGCTGTCGTCCGCCCGAGGTTCCGAAATGCAGGGAATCGGAGCTACAGTCTGTCGGCATCGGGGCTGGTCCTTCGCTCGCGGAAAGTCGTTGCTGCACAACCACTTTCGCTGAGTCGCCACCCCGATGCCCTTACATATTGCGAGAAAGCGCGGTTAAGCCCGACTGACGGCAGGCCACACACGGCGGTGCACTTTTTGGAACCCCTCTGGCGGTCGGGCAGGTCTGCGGCAAAGTTCTGATTCGTCTCAGCAATTGAGGGATCAGCATTTGCCCGGCCTCCACATCACCGACCACCAGATGAGGCTGTACATGAGTATCCGAACAACCCACGACACGACGGTTGCGTCAGCCAAGGCCGGCATCAGTCGAGCCAGCGGCTTCCGCGTCGATGCCGATCCGCTTCTGCCGTCGCAGAAGCAGAAGCCTCGCGAACGACGGCGCCCGGACCCGCTGGCCGCGATCTTCGAGGCCGAGGTCGTGCCGATCCTGAAAGCATCGCCCGGCATCCGTACGATCGGCGTGCTGGCCGAGATGCGGCGGCGGCATCCGGACTTGAACCCGAATATCCGCCGGACGCTGGAGCGGCGCATTACGGACTGGCGGGCGCAACACGGGCCTGAGCAGGACGTGATCTTCCGCCAGGAGCACGAACCCGGCCGCATGGGCTTGTCCGACTTCACCGACACCAGTGCGCTGAACGTCACCGTCGCGGGCGTCGTACTTGCGCATCGGCTGTATCACTTCCGGCTGGCGTTCTCAGGCTTTGCGCATGCTCACGTCGTGCTGGGCGGCGAGAGCTTCGTGGCGCTGGCGGAAGGCTTGCAGAATGCGCTGTGGGCGCTCGGCGGCGTGCCTAGGGAACATCGCAGCGACAGCCTGTCGGCAGCGTTCCGCAACCTCGACAAGGCGGTGGCGGACGACCTGACACAGCGCTACGAGGGCCTGATGGCGCACTACGGCATGACGCCGTCGCGCAACAATCCGGGCGTCGCGCACGAGAATGGTTCCATTGAAAGCCCGCATGGCCACCTCAAGAACGCACTGAGAGACGAACTCTTGTTGCGTGGCTCCAGGGACTTCGACGACCTCGATTCCTACCGCACCTTCGTCGACCTGATCATCGGCCGGCAGAACGCGCACAACCGCAAGCGGATCGAGCTGGAGATGCCAAGCCTCGACAAGCTGCCGAAGCGACGGACGGCGGACTACGAGGACAAGGCCGTGACGGTCACGCGCAGCGGCGGGTTCATGCTGAACCGCGTGTTCTACACGGCGCCGTCGCGATTGATCGGGCACCGCCTGCGCGTGCGGCTCTACGATGACCGGCTCGAATGCTTCCTGGGCTCGACCGCCAT
>CAIKZV010000305.1 GCA_903831925.1 uncultured Burkholderiales bacterium | reverse complement strand
CTTCGCACAGTTCCTGTCGGCCGCCGATACGAGAGCGGCAACAAATCCGGAACCGATTGCGCCGCAGGTCAATGACAAGGCAGTGCTGCAGCGTCGTAGCGATGAAGGCGTCCAGGCTCGCCGGCAGATCGAGCGCCAGCGCGAAGCAAGGGCCGAGGGCAGCACCAACCCGAAACCGGCAGACAAGACGTCCGATGATGTCGAACCGAAACAAGCGATGTCATCGAGTGACAGCGACCCGGCAAACAAGCCGGGCATGAGCGCGCAGCGGTCTGCCGACAATCGCGACCCGGCGCCGAAGGCCCAGGGTCGCGGTCCGCGCGATCCGCAGCAAGCAAAGGCGCCGCGAGAGCCGCAGGATCCGGACCAAACCGATGCGTCGCAAGCCAACGCGCCTGCGGGCGCACAGGCCCGGTCGGACGCCGCCCATCGACATCCTGGCGGGCCGTCGTCCGCACGCAGCGCAAGCACCGCGGCGGCACAAGCACCCGACGGCGCCGTCAGTGCTGCAGCCCAGGCAGACACAGCACTGACGACCGACTCTGTACAGTCCGCTCTGCCCGAGAGTGCCTCGGCAAGCCCTGAAGCAATCGAAGGTCAGGGCGAGGATGACAAGGCCTTGAGCGCTCTGAAAAAGCCCACTGTCGACCAGGCCGACGGCAATGCAGCGGTCATGACCGTCGCAACGATCACGCAACCCCTTCCGGGCGCAAGCGCGGCGGATGCAGGCGCGGCGGATGCAAGCGCGGCGGCGGCCGCCGCGGCGCAGACGATGGTGACACCTGGATCCAACAAGGCTGTCACCGGGAAGCCCGACCTCAACGCCGACAAGCCCGCGATCAACAGGACAGGCGAGGCGGGTGGTTCGGCGCAGACCGTCGCAACCGGTGCACCGGCAGGCGGGGACGCGATCGCTGCCACAGGCGCCGAACTCGGCGCAAGCCCTGAGACAAGGTCGAAATCCGGCCACGGTGCTGAGCGGACTACCGGCGCAATTTCAAGTGCGGGGGCCGGGACAAGTACGGCCACAAATACCGGGACAAGCGCCGCATTGTCGCCGGCGCTGCGCGATGCGCAAGCTGCCGACGCAGCCAGCGCACTCAGATCATCCGCCATCGACAGCACCCGGCCACTTTCCGACAACGCTGCGATGAGCCCAACCGGACTGACCGACCGCCCGCAGGCCATGGCGCAACAAGGATCGGCTCCTGCCGAGCTTGCCGATCAGGGCATGGTGGCGCCTGGCAGTTTCGCCGGTCTGCTGAGGTCAGCCGAGGCATCGGGCGACGCCCGCAGCGAGGCGCTCGCCCGTCCGCAGAACTTCCCGATCACTGTGCCCTTCGACGATCCCCGCTTTGGCGGCGCGCTCTCTGAAAGGGTGCAATGGCTGGTGAAAGAAGGCATCCAATCCGCCGAACTGACGCTTCATCCTCAGGACATGGGGCCGATCCGGATCGAAATGTCGATCGATGGCAGCGCTGCTTCGATCGACTTCGCAGCTACCCAGGCTGACACACGGGCCGCCATCGAGCAGTCGCTGCCGCGTCTGCGCGACCTGCTCGCGGATCAGGGCCTGCAGCTCGGCGGCACGCAGATCGGCGCGGACACCAGCCGGCAGGACAATCCCGGCAGTCGGGCGCGGCAATCAGGTGGCACAAGCCGCACGGCGACCGTCGGCATCCCGGACGCGACAAGCGACGGCGTGCCGGTCAGCGGCAGGCCCGCGCCACGACGCAATGCCGCAGGCAGGATCGACCTCTTTGCCTGACCATGCTGACAGGCCGCGGTGAGGCGTCGAAATGCACAGAGCGCACAGCGCTTATCGACGCTTCACCTGACTCAAGGTTTCCTATGATCGGTTCATGCCTGCAGACCAGTCCTGCCGCTGAACGATGGAAACCGAATGAGCGACGCGAGCAAAAAGAAAGAAGACAGTAAAGACGGCGAAGAGGGCGCCAAACCCAAAGCCGGCAAGAAAAAGCTGTTCATCATCATCGGAGCGGTCGTCCTGTTGCTGGGCGGCGGCGGCGCGGCCTGGTTTGTCATGGGGCGCGGACACCACGATGAGGAAGCCGATGCGGCAGCCGCCGCAAAGGCTGAAGAAAAGCTCAAGGCTGCCCGCAGTTTCGTCACGCTGGAACCCTTCATCGTCAATCTGGCCGACACCGATCTCGATCGCTATACGCAGATCGGCGTGGTGCTGGAAGTCGAAAACGCCGAGGCAAACAAGAAAGTGGCTG
>CAIKZV010000304.1 GCA_903831925.1 uncultured Burkholderiales bacterium | reverse complement strand
GGCATCCCTTACCGGGTGTATGGCGGCCTGCGATTTTTCGAGCGGGCCGAGGTCAAGCATGCCCTGGCCTATCTGCGCCTGATGGAAAACCCGGCCGACGACACCGCCTTCCTGAGGGTGGTGAATTTCCCGGCGCGTGGTATCGGTGCGCGATCGGTCGAACAGTTGCAGGATGCGGCACGCGCGGCCGACAGCAGCCTGTATGCCGCGAGCTCGGCGCTCAAGACCGGGGCGGCCTCCGGCAAGATGCTGGGCTTTGTGGGGCTGATCGAGCGGCTTCGCAGCGAGACCCGAAGCATGACCCTGCCCGAGGCGGTCGAGCATGTGGTCGAGCGAAGCGGGCTGATCATGCATTACCAGACCGACAAGGAAGGCCAGGACCGCATCGAGAACCTGCGCGAGCTGGTCAATGCCGCGGCGGGTTTTCTCTCCGAGCAGGGTGTCGGCCAGGATGTGCCGGCCAATCTGGGTGTCGCCTCGAATGCTGCGCCCGACGGGCCTGAAAAATCAGAGGCACCTTCAGCGCGGCCCGCGATGGTGGCGGCGCCCGATTTGCTGTTCGATCTGCCCTCGGCCACAGCCGGATCGCAGACAGCCTCAGTGGACGATGGGGTGGTCGACGGTGTCGTTGACGGCAATGCCTTCATCCAGACCACCCCTCTGGCCTCATTTCTGGCGCATGCCTCGCTCGAGTCCGGTGACAACCAGGCCGGCGAAGGCACCGATGCGATGCAGCTGATGACGGTTCATGCGGCCAAGGGCCTCGAGTTTGATGCGGTCTTCATCACGGGTCTGGAGGAAGGGCTCTTTCCTCACGAAAACTCGGCCCAGGAAGTCGCCGGCCTCGAGGAGGAGCGTCGCCTGATGTATGTCGCGATCACCCGGGCTCGCAAGCGCCTTTACCTGTCGTTTTCGCAGACCCGCATGCTGCACGGCCAGACCCGCTACAACGTGCGCTCGCGCTTTCTCGAAGAGCTGCCCGAAGGCAATCTCAAGTGGCTCACCCCCAAGGCCGGCGCGCCTCGCCCCTCCTGGGGAGGGCATGGCGGACAGGGTGGCTATGGGGCCTATGGCGAACGGGGCGGATCGGGTGCACAGGGCGCGTCGCGCTATGCCCTTGAGGCGCCGCCGCCCTCACCCTGGGCGGCCAACGATGCCCGGGTCGCGGCAAAGTTCGATCGCGGTCTGGCCTGGCGCATCGGCCAGACGGTGGCTCACGCGAAGTTCGGCGAGGGCGTCATTCTGGGGATCGAAGGCAGCGGTTCTGATGCCCGTGTGCAGGTCAACTTCGGGCGTCAGGGCGTCAAATGGCTGGCGTTGTCGGTGGCGCGTCTTGAGGCGGTGAACTGAGGCCGGCATCGACGATCAGGTCACGATAGACCGGCCAGAACGAGCAGTAGAGCGCGCCCAGCATGGCCAGCGACACCGGTGTGAGCAGCAGCGTCAGCAGCGAATCGTTGATAGCAAACTTGAGCACCTGGATCAGCACCGACCAGGCAACCGCGATCGAAAACCAGCCCAGCATGTAGACCATGAAGGGCCAGCGGTTTCGCCACACCGCGACCAGGCTGTAGAACAGCGACTTGACCGGAGGCAGGCCGTGCCAGGCCACGAAGATCGGCGCAAACCACATCGCCATCTGGACCGGTGCATAGAGCAGTCCGAAGACCGCCGCCGAATAGACCACGCCGCTGTCGAGCCCGACCTGATCCTCGGTGCCGATGGCGCCGGTGGCGATCCTGAACAGCGTTCCGCCGTCGGCCAGCATCGAGGCGGCCAGCACGGCGACGGTGAGGATGCAGTTGATCGCACCGAGTATCAGCAGCGGTTTGATGAGACCGCCCTTGTTGGCCTTGAAGGCTGAAAAGAGCATCAGGGGCGTGATCCGCTTGCCGGCCTGCGCATCACGCACCGCCTGCATGAAGCCGACCGACAGGATCGGCGTGAGCACCAGCGGCGCGAAGCCG
>CAIKZV010000303.1 GCA_903831925.1 uncultured Burkholderiales bacterium | reverse complement strand
GCTGGCACGCCGATCATGGCGGCTGGCGCGAGGTTTGCGCCAACGCACGCTGCAGTGCCTGCTCCCGCGCCGGCAAGAGCTCCGGCGGTTACACCCGCCATTGCTCCAGTCTCTGCTCCCACTGCTGCTCCAAGCTCTGCGCCACGCACTGCCGTGCCTTCAGACGCCCGCATTGCGACACGCCCTGGCACCGCCCGCAAACAATCGCGCATTCATATCGAAGCGCTGCGCGCACGCGGTTTCGTCACGCCCGATGGTGCGCCTAGCGAAATCGGTCAGCAGTTCCGTATGATCAAGCGCCCCTTGCTGGTAAATGCCTTTGGCTAGGGCTCGACCCCATCGGTCAAGAACGGCAGGCGCGTGATGGTCACCAGCGCCTTTGCCGGCGAAGGCAAGAGCTTTTGCGCGATCAATCTGGCAATGAGCATCGCCGCCGAACGCGACACCCATGTGCTGCTGGTCGATGCCGATGTGGCGCGCCCTTCGCTGCCCCGCGAACTTGGCATCGAGTCGTCGCGTGGTCTGATGGACTGGCTAACGGACACCACACTCGATATCGGCGAGCTTGTGCAACCGACCAACGTCGATAAACTCTCGATCCTGACTGCAGGCCGCCATCATGAGCAGGCCACCGAATTCCTCGCGAGTGAGTCCATGGGCCAGTTGCTCGATCACCTGTCCGATCGTTATGACGACCGGATCATCATCTTCGATACCCCGCCGCTGCTGATCACCACCGAAGCCCGCGTGCTGGCTGCCTATATGGGCCAGATCGTGATGGTGGTGGAAGCCGGCAACACTTCACGTGAAGCCGTGAAAGACGCCTTGGCCAGTATCGGCTCGCCAGAGGTGGTTGGCATGGTGCTCAACAAGTCGCGTGAGTCGAGAGCGGTGGGTTATCAGGGTTATGGGTATGCCTCGAACTGACGTTGCTTTGACGCGCAGATCGATAGCGGGGCAATCAGCGCCGACGAAGCCATCACGCACCGTTCTTGGCCGCACACCACTCGCCAGCCTGATCGCCTTGCTACTGGCCCCGACCATAGCAAGCGCTCAGGCGGTCGTCCCAGCCCCCGGATCGTTCGGCGCGCCGACCGGTCTCAGTCCGATCGGGGTCGGTAATCTGAACGCCACCGCGCAGCCCAATACGATTTACCTCGGTGTGCGCACCTCACTGCTCTATAGCGACAACCTGAATCTTCAGGCGAGCGGCCAGCAGGTGCACGGCATGATGCTTCAGGTCAGCCCCTACCTGAACGCCAACTACACCTCGCAAAAACTGGTTGCGCAGGCTTATTACAGCGTCAATTTCGTGGCACGCAGCAATGATGGCGGCACGAACAACAAGAACAACACCTATCAGAACCTAGGCGCCTCGGCCAACTGGAAGGTCAACGAAGACCACTTCCACGTGCTGGCTGCTGCCAATCTCTTCGAGACGAATACCAACCCCTTTCTGGCATCGTCTTACACTCCGGGCGCCCAGGGCTTTAACATCAGTCAATACAGCGACATCACACTGGCACCGAATCTGTTCGGCCGAATCGATGGTGATGGGCGATGGAATACCCGCTATATCGCCCGTTATGTCGACCCGGGCGGCAGTATCTCGAGCAGTGTGAGTCAAACCCTGACCGGCGATGTGCGAAGCGATTTTTCGCGCCGATCGCTCGGTCTCTCGGCCAAAGCCAACTACTACAACATCGACTACGACAACGGCTACGGTTACCACGGCGGCGATGCCGATGTCCTGGTCTGGCTGTTACCCACGCCCACCTTCCGGATCGGCGCCGGTATGGGCTATGCGCAAAGTGATGTGCTCTATAACAACGAAGGCCAGAACAGCGGCTGGGGGCCTGCTGCCTCAGTCGAATGGGTGCCTGACGATCGTACCTCTCTTCGAGCCTTCTGGGCCAACCGCTATTTCGGCAATACCGGCAATGCGCAGGCTCGGCACACCTCATCCAACTGGACATTCGGACTGAACTACTACAACGGAGTCACCAACGGCAATAATCCTTATGCCGGCGCGGGATACGGCGGGTACGGCGGCTACGGTGCTTACGGTGCAGCCTCGTCTGCGATGATGGGCGCTCAAAATGGCGCCCTCGGCACGACACCCGGAAGTTCGCTCTTTACCAATCCGGTGGCGCAGGGTCTGGCCGACCGCAACCTGCTCTTTGGCAACACCAGCAACAACAGCGTGACCTCTGGCCTCTTTGGCACCAACCCAGGCTACGGCGCCAACTATCTGAATAGCCCGGTACTCTATGTCGACAACCTGACCGCCAGCATCGGTTATGTCGGAACACGCGTGGGCATTCTCGCCACCGCCTTCATGAACAAGCAGAGCACTGCGGTGCCCTTCATCGGCGGCAGCGTCAACGATCTCGATCAGTACGGCGGCTCAGTCGGCGTGAGCTATCAGCTTGATTCGGTCAGCTCACTGAATGCCGGTTATCGGCAGACCAACTCCGACTCGAATTCGGCCAAATCCTTCGCCAGATTGAATCAGTTGCTGGCGAGTTGGGACTATCGCTTTACGCCGCGCGCGGTGTGGTCGGTTGGCGCGCGCCTCCAGCATCAGAGCGGCACCGGCACCACCGTGCAGTACGACGAAGCCGCGGTGTTCACTTATATCGATTTCCGTTTCTGACCCTCTTCTTTCTGACACTCTTCTCTTAGATTAGCAGGCCAGCCCATGTACGAGAGTCATTTCGGTCTGAGCGCCAAGCCCTTTCAGCTCAACCCCGACCCCGATTTTTTCTTCGGCAGCCGAGGACACAAGCGGGCACTAGCCTATCTCGAATATGGCCTGCATCAGGGCGAGGGCTTCATCGTCATCACTGGCGATGTGGGTGCCGGCAAGACCACGCTGCTTCGTGGCCTGCTCAGGCGTATCCAGAACGATGCAATCGTGCCGGTGCAGATTGTCAGCACGCAGGTCGACTCCGATGATCTTCTGCGACTGGTGGCGGCCGCGTTCGGGCTGCCCTCTGCCGGTGAAGACAAATCAACGCTGCTCACCCGTTTGCAGCAGCATTTCGAGATGCTCAACGATCAGGGTCGTCGTGCCCTGCTGATCGTCGACGAAGCACAAAACCTCTCGCAGGGCGCGGTTGAAGAGCTGCGCATGCTGTCGAATTTTCAGGTCGGCACGCGTTCGCTTGTGCAAAGCTTTCTGGTCGGGCAGCCCGAATTTCGCGGCATCCTGCAGCGCCCCGAGATGAGCCAGCTCAAGCAGCGAGTGATTGCGTCGTACCACCTGGGGCCGCTCGATGTCGAAGAGACGCGCGCCTATATCGAGCACCGGCTCAAGCATGTGGGATGGAGCGATAACCCGCATTTCGATACCGCAGCCTTTGCGCAGATTCATGCGGCGAGCGGCGGTGTGCCGCGTCGGATCAACACGCTGTGCGACCGGCTGCTGCTTGCGGCTTATCTGGGTGACAAGCGACTGATCGGTGCGGCCGATGTGGAAACCGTGGCAGCCGAAATGGAGCTTGAACTCGGTGGCCCGGATGCGCCTGCCGCTGAGGGCAACGAAATTCGCCCGATGGCAAGTGGCCCGCAATTGGTGACCGCGCCGGCGCCTGCTTCGGCAGCAGCGTCAAGCACATTCAACGGTGGCGCGCAGATTTCGCGGCTCCCGACCGCCACCGAGCGCTCGCTGCTCGAGCAGATCAGCAAGCTGGAAGAGCGCGTGGCCTTGCTTGAATCATCCAACGGCATGATGTTCAACCTGATCCGCAAGGTGCTCCGAATTTTGCGCGGCACTGGCAGCAACGAGTCGACTGGATCATGAGCGAGATCACCAACGCGTTTTCGATCGACGTCGAAGACTGGTTTCAGGTCGCGGCCTTTGCACCCTATATCGATCGCAAAGACTGGGACTCGCTCGAGTGCCGGGTCGAACGCAATGTCGATGTGCTGCTCGAAACGCTCGACAAGCACCAGGTCAAAGCCACGTTTTTTACGCTCGGCTGGATTGCCGAACGTTATCCGGCAATGGTCGGGCGCATCGTTGCGGGCGGCCATGAGCTGGCCAGCCATGGTTATGGCCATCAAATGATTGGCGAACTCGGCCCGCAGTTGTTTCGCGAGGATGTGGTCAGGGCCAAGGCGATCCTCGAGTCGATCGCCGGCTGCGAAGTCATCGGTTATCGGGCACCGAGTTTTTCGGTGGGGCGCGACACCTTGTGGGCGCTCGACATCCTGGCCGAGACCGGGCACTGCTACAGCTCGAGCATCTATCCGATCAAGCACGACCTCTACGGCATGCCCGATGCGCCGCGCTTTGCGCATCAGCGCGGTGGGCTGCTCGAGATTCCAGCAACATCGATCAGGCTGGGCGAGCGCAACTACCCGGCATCCGGCGGTGGCTACTTCCGACTGTTGCCCTATCCGGTCTCACGCTGGAGTGTCCAGCGTGTCAATCGCGCCGATCGCCAGGCGGC
>CAIKZV010000302.1 GCA_903831925.1 uncultured Burkholderiales bacterium | reverse complement strand
CCAACCAGGTCGCAGCGGCAGGCGATGACGCTCATGCCGGATGCCACTGACTCGGCATCTGGCCCCGAGTCGCTCAAGGCCGCGCTTGCCGCTTGCCTGAGCGCTGCATTGGCGCCCTGTACGGCCGCGTGCACCAGCGATTCAGTGCCGCCGGTGTAGGACCACCAGACGATCAGCAGGCGCTTTTCAGCGCTGGGATGATTCTCAGAGTCCATGGTCTGGCTTGCACCTGAGACTTAGGTCTTCAGGCCGGCAAACGGTCATAGGAAGGCAGCGCATGTCGGGTGATGATGAGGCCAGTTCAGGAGAACGCCGTTGGCGCCGCATCACATCATCATGACCGCCCAGCTTCGCGAGCTCGCACTCGCCGAGCGATTCGAGCTTGGCCCCTACACGCTTGAAGTCTGCGAACTCGAAGCCCTCGAGATGCCGGTGCGAAGGCGGCATTCCTGTCTCGATCTGACCCATGGTCGCATCCTGTTGCGAAGCGGCCTGGCGCCCGGGCAGTGGCGACGTGCATTCATTCATGCACTGGTTCGCCTGGTCCATTATTCGCAGGCAGTGCTGCTGCACGAAAGCACCGAGGAGCATCTGACGCATTCGCTGGCCAGTGGCTTGTCGCAGTTCGCGCGTCGAAATCCGCATCTGACCTGGGCGCTGCTGCGGGCCATCAACCCTAATGTGCGCCGTGGCAAGCGGATGCCGGTGCGGCTCATCATCGGTTCTGCGCCCTGGACGGTTCGCACGCTGACTGTCAAGACAGCGACCCGCTTGCGGCTTTTCGGGCAGGCCGATCTCGAACGACGTCGCATCGAGCTCGACCCTGCACTGTCGGGCACTCAGCTCGCGGTGATCTTTCTCCACGAGTCTGTCCATGGTGTGCATCACGAGACAGGCGTCACCGACCAGACGCCACTGCGGATCGCCCATTCGCGTGAGGCCGACGCGCTCCTGGCTTTTTTCGCCACCAACCCGCTCGCGGCAGGCTGGTGGTTCGGGCTTTTGCAGCCGCGACCCGATGCGGTTACGACTTATAGAAACCCGCAAGCCGCTGATGAATCAGGTCGTCGGCTTCGGTCATGATCCGATCGATCAGCGCTTTGCAGCTCGGCACGTCATGGATCAGCCCGGCCACCATGCCGCAGCTCCATGCGCCCGCCTGCATGTCGCCGTCGGTCATCACCTTCGGATAGATACCGGCCACCTGATCATGGATGTCGTCAATCGTAAGCGCATCGCCTTTCGCGTGCTCAATCTCGAGGACCCGCTTGACACCTTCGTTCATCAGCACGCGTTCGGTGTTGCGCAGCGAGCGCATGATCAGGCGGGTATCGAGTTCCGACGCCTCCACGATCGCCTTCTTGACGTTTTCGTGGATGGGCGCCTCAAGGGTCGCCATGAAGCGAGTCCCCATGTTGATGCCTTCGGCGCCAAGCGCCAGCGCGGCCACCAGGCTGCGACCATCGGCCATGCCGCCCGAGGCCACGAACGGGATCTTCAGTTCTTCGGCGGCACGCGGCAGCAAAATGAAGTTGGGGATGTCGTCTTCGCCCGGATGGCCGCCGCATTCGAATCCGTCGACGCTGACCGCATCGCAACCGATGGCTTCTGCCTTGAGCGAGTGACGCACCGAGGTGCACTTGTGGATCACCTTGATGCCGGCCGCCTTGAGCAAGGGCATATAAGGCTGCGGATTGCGCCCGGCGGTTTCGACGGCTTTGACGCCGCCCTCGATGATGGCCTGGATGTACTCCGGATAGGGCGGCATCGAAAAGGTTGGCAGAAAGGTCAGATTGACGCCGAAGGGCTTGTCGGTCATCTCGCGGCAGCGTGCAATTTCACGGGCAAGGAGCTCGGGGGTTTTCTGGGTCAGGCCGGTGATGATGCCCAGACCGCCGGCGTTCGACACCGCGGCAGCCAGCTCTGCGAATCCCACAAAGTGCATGCCACCCTGAATGATCGGGTGCTGGATGCCAAAAAGTTCAGTGATCCGGGTCTTCATGAGAGGTCTGCTCCGTGTTGATGTTGATCTGATCGGTCGATTGTAGGGGATGCCTGTCGGCGATGTCTGACGGTGTCTGCTCAGAGCCGCCTGGCCTCGCGCCTTGTGATCAACTGAGCATCCAGATCAGCGCTGTTCCGCCGATCGAAATCAGGATGTGTCCGAAGGCCACTGTGCTGGAATAGCCGATGACCGCGACCGGGCTTTCTGAGCGCTCCTGAAGTGCGGCAAGCCCTGCGGTCATGGTCTGCGCGCCGGCGAGCGCTCCCAGCAGCAGCAATGGGTTGAGGCCCAGCAGGTAGCGGCCCACCAGCAGGCCGACCAGTTGCGGCACGAGGGTGACCGCAATGCCCCCGAGAAATACCTTCAGGCCGATCTCCCGAATGGCATCGACGAATACCGGCCCGGCTTTCAGCCCGATCATCGCCACGAAGGCAGCCAGACCGATTGATTTCATGAACTCGATGGCGCCCGCCGGAATGAAGGCAAATTCGGGATGGATTGAGTTTCGCCAGCCCATGGCCAGCCCCATCAGCAGCACCGCGACGCTGCTTCCGAGGGCGATATGCAGGCCGCCGACCGGGAAGGCCAGCGCGAGCCCCAATAGCGCACCGGTGAAAATCGCCAGACCCAATGCCACGAAGTCGGTGTGCTGGGGCGGATGGGCCACATTGCCCAGGTGCTTCGCCACTCGCTCGACAGTGGGGGTCAGCCCGAACAGCGTGAGCTTGTCGCCCCGTTGCAAGACCGTACCCGGCGCGACCGGGACGTCCTGTCCGGCGCGCCTGATCACTCGAACGAAAACGCCTCTGATGAGTTCGGGATCGGCGCGCAGCGCATCGATGGTCGCTCCAGCGATGTCGCGTCGGGTGATCTCCACCTCGAGGCTCGACTGGCCGAT
>CAIKZV010000301.1 GCA_903831925.1 uncultured Burkholderiales bacterium | reverse complement strand
TGACCGCCAGGGCGTGCAGATGGCCGTCGGCCATGATCGCCGGCAGTCGATCGAAGTCGATCATCCGGTGCAGCAGTTCGTGCAGGGGCGAGTTGTCGAGCAGCGAGCGCGGACGCGCCCTTCGCCAGCGGGCGATCGCCCAGCCGAGGGTGAACATCGACAGCCATCGCGCGCCGCTTTGCGCCACGCCCAAGGCATCGGCACGATAAACCTGGTCGGCACTGAAGTCGGACCACAGATCGACCAGCTTTGCCACACCTTCGCTGTAGCGGTCGGCATGACAGGCCAGGCCTGCAGCAATGATGGCGCCAGCCGAGGTGCCGGCGATCACCTGGAAGGGATTGGCAGTGGATGCGCCCGCCTCGCGGGCGATGCGATCGATGGCTGCGACCACTCCCACCTGGTAGGCCGCGCGCGCGCCGCCGCCGGTCAGGATCAAGCCCGTGCTGCTTGCTTGGGACATCGGTGGTGGACCTCGAAGGTGTTCGACTCGAGTCTACGCGGCGTGTGCGCGGCGCACGGCGAGTGGTGTTCCGGTTATCTGCCTCGGGCCGCCGTCAGCCCGGCTCAGACCGATGAAGGGCCGCTGCGCCGGGGCGAGAACAGGGCCAGTGCGAGGCATGCCAGCGCCAGCAGCAGGATCGCAGAATTGCCCAGACGCGTGAACGGTGTCAGACCGCTCGTGCCTTGCACGCTGACATCGAGTGCACCCGCGGTGTAGGGCTCAAGCTGTGCGGTCACCTTGCCGGCGGCATCGATGGCGGCAGTCGTGCCGGTGTTGGTCGAGCGCAGCATCGGCCGGCCGGTTTCGAGCGATCGCATGCGGGCGATCTGCAGATGCTGAGGCAGGGCGTGCGAGCGTCCGAACCAGGCGATGTTGCTGACGTTGGCCAGGATCGAGGCGCCCTGTTCGCTGAGCAGCGTTGCCCGAATCTCTTCGCCGAAAAGATCCTCGTAGCAGATGTTGAAGGCGACGCGCTGGCCGCCCACCGCAAAGGCCGGTTGAATTGTCGCGCCGCGCCCGAAGTCGCCCATCGGAATCTGCATCAGATTCACGAACCAGGCGAATCCCCAGGGGATGAACTCACCGAAGGGCACCAGATGGTGCTTGTCGTAGCGCGGCGCTGTGGCATGGCGATCGGCCGCGCCACCCGGCTGCAGCAGCAGCACGCTGTTGGTCAGGCGCCAGTCGTCACGCAGCCCGCGCCTTTGCTCGAGGGTGAAGGCTGGCAGGCCGATTGCCACCGCATGGCCTGCGCCGACATGGGCATCGAGTCGTTTCGCGAGGTCGGCCGGCGTGCGCTCGAAGGGGATGGTCCAGGCGGTCTCGGGCAGGATGGTCAGTGCCGCATCGCCGGTCTCGATGAGACCGACATAGGCCTGCATGGCAGCCAGCGTGCGCTCGGGGCGAAATTTCATGTCCTGAGGCACGTTGCCCTGAAGCAGCCGCACGCTTAGCGCCGGCCCGGATGGGCTGGTCCAGGCGTCGCTCGCGGGCAGGGCCAGCGGTGCGAGCAGCAGGCCAAGTGCAATCGCTGCAGCGCGCAGCGCTTCCTGCGGTATTCGGTCGGTTGGTGTTCGGTCAGGCCTTGCCTGTTCTGCGCTGATCGGCCGGCTGCCGGGTGGGGCGTGATGTCGCCCGATGCTTGCGACCGCACCGGCGCACAGCGAGGCGACGCCGACCGCAACGCCGCCCAGCGCAAACACGCCGGCCACCGGTGCCAGACCGGTGAGCGGGCCGTCGATCTGAGCGTAGCCGAGTGCCAGCCACGGAAACCCGGTGAACACCCAGCCGCGGGCAAGTTCGGCCAGCGTCCAGGCGCCGGCCGTGCCGAGCGCCAGGCGAATCGGACCGCGATCGGCGCACCAGCGCCAGGCGATTGCGCTGGCCAGCATCGGATAGAGCGACAGATAGCCGGCGAACAGCATGACCGCCAGTGCCGCCAGCAGTGCGGGCATGCCACCGTAGAAGTGCATGCTGATGAAGAGCCAGGACAGCCCCGCGCCGAGCCATCCCATACCAAAGGCGAAGGCCAGCCCCGCCTGCATGACAAACACAGCGCCGCGCGAGCGGGCGATGTGCATCAGCCAGAACAGGCCGGTGAGTGCGAACAGGGACACGGTCCAGTGGGACCATGGCGCATAACTGGCGGCGTTCAGCAGGCCGAGCGCGAAGGCGCCGAGCACAAGCTCAGCGCGGCGCCGGGTCATCGGGTAATGGCTCGATCAGCAAGGTGTGAATCGAACGCTCGTCGCCGCGGATCACGTCGATGATGAGACCGTCGAATTCGATTCGCTCGCCGCGACGCGGTACGCGTCCGAGCCGCTCGGTCACCAGGCCGCCAACGGTATCAAAGGCATCGTCGTCGAAATTCGTGCCGAGTGACTTGTTGAACTGCGCCACGCCGGTCAGTGCACTGACGCGAAAGCGCGGGCCGTGAGAGCCGTGATCGATCTGAACGATGTTGTCGCTATTCTCGCCCTGGTCGAATTCATCTTCGATTTCGCCCACGATCTGCTCGAGCACATTCTCGATGGTGATCAGGCCGGCGACGCCGCCGTATTCATCGACCACGATCGCGAGATGCTTGCGACTGAGCCGGAAGTCCCGCAGCAGCGCGTTCAGCCGCATCGTATCGGGCACAAAGTGCGCCGGGCGAAGCAGGTCGCGGATCGAGACGTCCTTTTCGGCGTACAGGCGCAGCAGGTCTTTGGCATGAAGGATGCCGATCACGTTGTCGCGGTCGTTCTCGACAACCGGAAAGCGCGAGTGTGCAGTCTGAATCGCAAACCGGACGACCTCTGCGGCCGACCAGGTGATGTCGATGGCAGCGATTTGCGAGCGCGGCACCATGATGTCGCGGGCGCAAAGCTCGGTCATCTGCAGCACGCCCTCGATCATCGACATCGCTTCGGCGTCGAGCAGATCGCGCTCCTGCGACTGGCGCAGCAGCTGCAGCAACTGGTCGCGGTCGTCGGGTGCTCGCAGGAGCATCGCCGACATGCGTTCGAGCAAGGTGGGTTTGGATTTGCTCGACGAAGGGTCGGGCATCGCGTCAGACGGTTGGTCGCGGGAGGGCCAGCATACCGGAGATGCAGGGGCCGACCAAGCACGCGTCGATGTCAGGCCAGATAGGGATTGCCGATCCTGAATCGACGCAGCATCGCGATTTCGAGGGCTTCCATCGTCTGGGCATCGGCTGCCGTTTCATGATCCATGCCCTGGGCATGAAGCACGCCATGCACGATCAGATGCGCCAGATGATCGCGTACCGTCTTGCCCTGCTCGCGGGCCTCGCGGGCGACCACAGGCAGGCAGATCACGATATCGGCCTGCACAAGGGCCGCGTCGATCGCGTCATCGGCATCGTCGTCATAGGCGAAGGTGAGCACATTGGTTGCATAGTCGCGACCCCGAAACTGCGCATTGAGGGTGCGTGCTTCAGCCTCGCCCACCAGCCGGAGCGTGAGCGCTGCATCGCGTGTCAGGGCCGCATTGGCCCAGCGTCGCAGCTGCCTGCGATCGGCCGGCAGCTCCCCGGCGTCGGGCGCGAGCTGGATCGACAGTGACAGATGCGCCAAGGCCGTCGACCTCAGCGCGGTTCAGGCGGCGAATGCCGCTCGTAGGCCTCGACGATGCGGGCGACCAGCGGATGGCGCACCACATCGCTGGTGTCGAATTCGGTGAACGCCAGACCGCGCACCTCACGCAGCACGCGCCTTGCCTCGATCAGGCCGGAAGGCTGGCCGCGCGGCAGATCCATCTGGGTCATGTCGCCGGTGACCACTGCCCGCGAACCGAAGCCGATGCGGGTCAGGAACATCTTCATCTGCTCGGGCGTGGTGTTCTGCGCTTCATCGAGAATGATGAAGGCGTTGTTGAGCGTGCGCCCGCGCATATAGGCCAGCGGCGCGATCTCGATGGTGGCGCGCTCCATGTGCTTGGCGATCTCGTCGGCGGGAAGCATGTCATGCAGCGCGTCATGGAGCGGCCGCAGATAGGGCGTGATCTTTTCATACAGGTCGCCGGGCAAAAACCCCAGCGCC
>CAIKZV010000300.1 GCA_903831925.1 uncultured Burkholderiales bacterium | reverse complement strand
CCTTGAATTGGGCTGGCAATGGAAGTAAGAGCTACGAAACGGCTGCACTATCATGTCCTGCCGTTTATTGTTATAACGTGTGGGCTGTTCGTGCTCAGCGTGATTGGCGAGCAACGCCGGCAACCTTTCAACTCAGAACGGCTCCTTTATCGGCCCTGCTGCGGATCGCAGGCAATCGCAGGCGTCCGGTGACCGATCGGCCCGAGAGCAAGTCACGCTCAACGAGCGTCAGGCGTCGGTTGGCCAGTCGCGGATGTAGGCCTTGAGCATCCGGTTCTCGAAGCCCTGCTCTTCGAGCACCGCCTTGGCGATATCGTGAAAGGACACCACGCCCATCAGCAGTCCGCCATCCATCACCGGCAGATATCGCTGATGGTGTTCGAGCATCAGCCAGCGCAACTCGTTGACTTCCATCTCGGGCGAGGCCACCGACGGCGAAGGGTTCATGACCTCGCGCACGATGATCTCGGCGACCGGGGGGGTCGGACCGTGGCGATGCTCCTGCTGCCTGCGTGCAAGCACCCGGATGACTTCGCGAAAGGTGAGCATCCCGGCAAGACGCCCCCGCTCCATCACGACCAGTGATCCGATGTCGTGCTCGGACATCACGATGACCGCGTCGGACAGCATCTCCTCGGGCGTTACGGTAAAGAGGGTATGACCCTTGATTTTCAGTATTTCACTGACCTGCATCGCAGTCTCCTCGCACGACGGTCCGGCCGATGCTATCGAGTCACCCGCATGCTGGCAAGCCGCGAACCAGCCGTCAGTGCGTCTGAATCGTGCGCAATTGGGGCGGCAATGATGCGCGCGGCATGGTCCGCTCAAGTTCGCGGACGACCGCGGTTCGCAATGCGCGAGGCTCGAGCGGCTTGGCCAGATACGCGCTGCAACCGGCAACCGCCCCACGGATGACCTCGAGCGCGGAGACGCGATCGGTCAGCGCCAGAATCGGCAAGCCTCGCCACTGCGGCTGATTGCGAATCTGCCTCGCGAGCGTCAGGCCATCGGTGTCGGGCAGCCCGATATCGATCGTGGCAAGGTCGACCCGACCGCGAACCAGCCGCTCGAGCGCTTGCGCTCCGCTCGATACCGCCTCGACCTGCACGCCCATCGTTGAAAAAATGCGCGAGAGCTGGTTGCGAAAATCGGCGTTGGCATCGATCACCAGCACGCGCGGACACAGCGCACCGGCCTCGGTGACCGTCTCAGTCCTGGCAGGCGCGAGGGCCGACGAGGCACAGCCGCGGGCGCTCTGATTGCCATTGAGGCCCTCGGCGTCGACAACATCGTTGAGCGTTCGGACAAGATCCCGGGCAAGAAAGCCGAGATCGATCCGGTATCGGCCTGTGCCGGTCTGATCGGGATCGAGCGCAGAGATGACCGGAATACCCTTTCGCAAAGCGATCAGCCAGGCCGACAGATCTGCATCGGCATGCCGGCTGCGCCCGGCAAGCAGAATGTCTGCGGCTTCGATGCCGCGCGAATCGATTGCGGCATCGCTGATCGCCAGATGGGGCAGGGCCCTATCGGCGTTGTGTTCAGACAGCGCCAGTCGATAGGTGTATCGGCTATGCAGGCTGTGGCGAAACACAATCTCGATCATCCGAAGCTGCGTCGGATCGAAGCCGGTAACGGCCAGGGTAAATCGAGGCTTGGGAGTCATGGTGGCGTCCGAGGCATGCCTGTGTGTCATCAGCCGGTGTGTCATCAACCCGCCTTAGGATCGATTCTGACTTGACATTGCGCGCTCCGATAGACGTGTGTCGGTCCGCCGCGACGCTGCTGGCCGGCTGCCGGACCAATGGACTGCATGCCTGCATCGGCGGTGTGCGCCGCAAGGCCTGCTTTGCACGGGATGTCCCTGTCGCCAGGAACTGCCGCCACAAGGCTGCGTGCTAGGATCAATCGGGTCTGGTGGGGCATCCGCACCCTGCCGCTCTCACGCCCATTCTCATGACCCGACGCGATCCCCAAGGCATGGCCACCGCGGCCATTCATGCCGGTGCCGTCCCCGATCCGAGCACCGGTGCGCGGGCCACGCCGATCCACCTGAGCGCGGCCTTCGTCTTTCCCGATTCTGACCATGCCGCGGCGCTCTTCAACATGGAGCGATCGGGTCATGTCTATTCACGGATCAGCAATCCGACTGTCGCGGTGCTCGAAGAACGGATGGCCGCGCTCGAACAAGGGGTTGGAGCGATCGCCACTGCAAGCGGCCAGGCCGCACTGCATCTGGCGGTGGCAACCCTGGCAGGGGCCGGCTCGCACATCGTCGCCTCGAGCGCCCTGTATGGCGGCTCGCACAATCTGCT
>CAIKZV010000299.1 GCA_903831925.1 uncultured Burkholderiales bacterium | reverse complement strand
GACAGGGCCGCCAGCAGCGGTCGCTCAAGCAGCATCTCGCGGGAAAAGAGCGCCTGCTCGGCGCTCGACTGTCCGCCTGCGCCACCCGCCTCGGCCAGGCGGATATGCAGCAGCTGTCGGCCGACATTCCATTCATAGGCCGCCTGCGAGACATCCAGGCCCTCGTAGCACTGCAGCCGGATGAGCGGCGCGCCCAGCAGATGGGCCAGCGCCTTGGCAAGCTCGGTCTTGCCCACACCCGCTTCGCCCTCAAGAAACAGAGGGCGATTCAGGCGCAGGCTCAGAAAAAGCGAGGTGGCGAGGCGCCGGTCGGCGAGATAGCCATCACTGGCCAGCTGCGCCTGCAGCGCCTCGACACTGGCCGGTGCAGTGCTCAAGCCAACACCCGCTCAGCCACCGGTGGCTTGTGCAACCGCCCGGGCGGTCATCGTTGCCACCATGGCTGCCCGATACTCGGAGCTGCCATGCAGGTCACCGTTGATGTCGCCCGCGTCGATGCTCAGGCCCTTGAGTGCTGCCGGCGTGAAGCTTGCCGACAGCGCAGTTTCGGCTGCCGTCCAGCGAAACGCATGCGACTTTGCACCCGTGACGCCGACCCGCACACCCGCGGCACTCTTGCTGACGAAAACACCCACCAGCGCGAAACGCGAGGCCGGATGCTTGAACTTCACATAGGCGGCGTGCTGAGGGATCGGAAAATCGACGCCCACGATCAGCTCGCCGGCTTGCAGTGCTGTTTCGAACAGACCGGTGAAGAACTGATCACCCGGAATCGAGCGCCGGTCTGTCCGGATGGTCGCGCCCAGGCCCAGGATGGCCGAGGGATAGCAGGCTGCCGGATCGGCGTTGGCGAGCGAGCCGCCAATGGTGCCGGCATTGCGCACCATCGGATCGCCGATACCACCAGCCAGCGCTGCCAGCGCCGGGATGGCGCGAGCCACCTCGGCCGAACGGGCAACCGTGTCATGACGGGTCATGGCGCCGATGCTGACGGTGGTGGCCGACACGGTGATGCCGGCCAGATCGCTGATGCCGCTCAGGTCGATCAGATGCGAGGGCTGCGACAGGCGCAGTTTCATGGCCTGGACCAGGCTCTGGCCGCCGGCGAGATACCGGGCTTCTGCACCGGTTTTGGCGGCACCGACGGCCTGGGCGGACTGGCTGGGACGCTGATAGTCGAATGAGTACATGGGGTCGTCTCCTGTCGGTCAGGCGCGTTGGGCGATGGCACGCCAGACGCGTTCCGGGGTCGCCGGCATGGCGAGGTCGCGAACGCCGATGGCGTCGGTGATGGCATTGATCAGGGCCGGGGGCGAACCGATGGCCCCGGCCTCGCCGCAGCCCTTGACGCCCAGCGGGTTGTGCGTGCAGGGCGTCGAGCAGGTGTCGACCGTGAACATCGGCAGATCGGTGGCGCGCGGCATGGCGTAGTCGAGATAGGAGCCGGTGAGCAGCTGGCCCGATTCCTTGTCGTAGACCGCCTGCTCGAGCAGGGCCTGGCCGATGCCCTGGGCGATGCCGCCATGGACCTGGCCTTCGACGATCATCGGATTGACGATGTTGCCGAAGTCATCGACCGCAGTGAACTTCTCGATGCTGACCACGCCTGTTGCCGGGTCGACTTCGACCTCGCAGACATAGGAGCCAGCCGGATAGGTGAAGTTGGTCGGATCGTAGAAGGCGTTCTCGTTCAGGCCCGGCTCAAGCGTCTCAAGCGGATAGTTGTGCGGCACATAGGCCGACAGCGACACCTGCGCGAACGGCACCTTGCGGTCGGTACCGGCCACCTTGAACTCGCCGTTCTCAAAAACGATATCGGTGTCGGAGGCCTCAAGGAGGTGGGCCGCGATCTTGCGACCCTTGGCGATCACCTTGTCGACGGCTTTCACGATGGCGCTGCCGCCAACCGACAGCGAGCGCGACCCGTAGGTGCCCATGCCGAAGGGCACGCGGCCGGTGTCGCCGTGCACGATCTCGACGTTTTCGACCGGGATGCCCAGTCGTCCCGCGACCACCTGCGCGAAGGTGGTCTCATGGCCCTGGCCGTGGCTGTGCGAGCCGGTGAAGACCGTAACCGTGCCGGTGGGATGCACCCGCACTTCACCGGCTTCGAACAGACCCGCACGCGCGCCGAGTGCACCGGCGATGTTCGACGGCGCCAGGCCGCACGCCTCGATGTAGCAGGAGTAGCCCATGCCGCGCAGCATGCCGCGCTTGGCCGATTCGGCCTTGCGTGCCGCAAAGCCTGCGACGTCGGCAATTTTCTGTGCCTTGCTCAGGGTCGCCTCGTAGTCGCCGATGTCATAGGTCAGACCGACCGGTGTGGCATACGGGAACTCCTTGATGAAGTTGCGACGACGCAGTTCGGCAGGATCGAGCTTGTGATCGCGTGCCACCTGCTCGACCAGCCGCTCGACCACATAGGTGGCCTCGGGGCGACCGGCGCCGCGATAGGCATCAACCGGCGAGGTGTTGGTGAAGACCGCCTTGACCTCGCAGAAGATCGCCGGCGTCTTGTATTGCCCGGCCAGCAGCGTGGCATAAAGGATGGTCGGCACCGACGATGCGAAGGTCGAGAGATAGGCGCCCATGTTGGCGATGGTCTTGACCCGCATCGCCAGGAAATGACCGTCCTTGTCGGTGGCCATCTCGGCGGTGGTCACATGATCACGGCCATGCGCATCGGTGAGGAAGGATTCGCTGCGCTCGGCGGTCCACTTGATCGGACGACCGACCCGCTTGGAGGCCCAGACCAGCGCGGTCTCTTCGGCATACAGGAAGATCTTCGAGCCGAAGCCGCCGCCGACATCGGGTGCGATCACGCGCAGCCGTGACTCCGGAATCCCGAGCACGAAGGCGGCCATCAGCAGGCGCTCGACATGGGGGTTCTGGTTGGCGACATACAGCACGTAGCTGTCGTCATGGCGGGTGTAGGACGCGTTGGCTGCCCGCGGCTCCATCGCATTCGGGATCAAGCGGTTGTTGGCGAAGTCGAGTCGCGTGACATGAGCCGCTTTGGCAAATGCGGCGTTCACGGCGGCTTCATCGCCATGGCCCCAGTTGTAGCAGACGTTGTCGGGTGCGACTGCATCGTGCAGCGCGGTGGCATTGGCGGCCGTCGCGGTATCGACGACAGCGGTCAGGGTTTCATAGTCGACCACGATCGCTTCGGCTGCGTCTTTGGCCTGCACGACCGATTCGGCGACGACGAGCGCGACCTGATCACCCACATGCAGCACCTTGTCGGCGGCGATGATCGGATGCAGCGGCTCTTTCATCGGCGAGCCGTCGCGGTTGTGGATCAGCCATCCGCAGGGCAGTCCGCCGATCTTCGAGTCGGCGATGTCCTTGCCGGTGAAGATCGCGACCACACCTGGCATCTTGCTGGCGGCGGCGATGTCGACCGACACGATACGTGCGTGTGCATGCGGCGAGCGCAGGAACACCGCATAAGTCTGGCGGGGCAGGATGACGTCGTCGGTGTACTGGCCGAGACCGGTCAGAAAGCGCTCATCTTCGCGGCGAACAATCGACTTGCCGATCGGTGAATTGGAGAGGTCGGTCATGATGCCTCCTTAGGCGCGGCTGGCGGCAGACTGCACCGCGCGCACGATGTTGTGATAGCCGGTGCAACGGCAGATATTGCCTTCGAGGGCTTCGCGGATCTGCGCCTCGGAGGGCTTGGGGTTGTCCTGCAGAAGCTGGACCGAGGCCATCACCATGCCGGGCGTGCAAAAGCCGCACTGCAGGCCATGGCACTCGCGAAAGGCTTCCTGTACCGGGTGCATGGCGCCATCGGTCGACAGGCCTTCGATGGTCTGGATCTCGGCACCCTCGGCCTGAAGCGCCAGGATCGAGCACGACTTCACCGCACGCCCGTTGATTCGGACGGTGCACGCGCCGCACTGGGCGGTGTCGCAGCCGACATGGGTGCCGGTCAGATGGAGTTGCTCGCGAAGTGCTTGTGCAAGCAGCGTGCGCGGATCAACGTTCAGTGACACGGCCGTGCCATTGACCGTCAGGTTGAGTGTCTGACTCATCAGGGAATCTCCTGGTTGTGTCTTGGCAAATGAGTCGGCAAGTGCCTGCTGATTCGCCTGGTTATCGGCTCGGTCGATCGGCTGATGGTCACGTGTAAAAACCCGGGCCGGCTCGCCGCCGTCGGCGATCATAACCTTAATCCGATGAATTCCGTGTCACTGATCCGGCATAAGGCGCAGCACGACTCATCCGCCTGTGCGAAGGGGATTTGCCTGCGCTGCCCGGAACGCCGAGAATCGGGAATTAACCCGCCGCGAGCCGCTTCCCATGAGCATCAAGTCCGACCGCTGGATCCGCCGCATGGCGACAGAGCACGCCATGATCGAGCCTTTCGAGCCGGGTCAGGTCCGAGTCTCCGACGGCCGTCGGGTGGTGTCGTGGGGCACCTCGAGCTATGGCTACGACATCCGCTGCGCTGACGAATTCAAGATTTTCACCAATATCAATTCGACGATCGTCGATCCCAAGAACTTCGATGAAAAGTCCTTTGTCGACTTCAAGGGCGATGTCTGCATCATCCCGCCCAACTCGTTTGCGCTGGCGCGCACCGTCGAATACTTCCGGATTCCTCGCAGCGTTCTCACGATTTGCCTCGGAAAATCGACCTACGCGCGCTGCGGCATCATCGTCAACGTGACGCCCTTCGAGCCCGAGTGGGAGGGCTATGTGACGCTCGAGTTCTCCAACACCACCCCCTTGCCCGCCAAAATTTATGCCCATGAGGGCTGCGCGCAGGTGCTGTTTTTCGAGTCCGACGAGGTTTGCGAAACCTCCTACAAGGATCGGGGCGGAAAGTATCAGGGCCAAAGCGGCGTGACGCTGCCAAAGACCTGAGCTGCGCTCGCCGGTGGCGTCTTCCGCTCTCGGTATCGTCGGCCTGGGAAGGCGCTATGGCGGACTCGCGCTTGGTGTGCTGATCGTCTCCACAGCGGCGCTGCTGATTCGCTATGCCATCGGCGCCGGTGCCGGGCCGCTGGCGGTGGCCGCCGGCAGACTCACGCTGGCGGCGCTTGTGGTCGTGCCGCTGGCGCTTTGGCATCGCGGCCCCGAGCTCGCCCGGTTGCGCCGCCCCGACTGGACCATCGCCGCCTTCGCCGGCGTCTTTCTCGCCGCGCATTTCGCGACCTGGGTGAGTTCGCTCGCCTATACCTCGGTGGCCAGCAGCGTCGCCCTGGTCACTACCAACCCGGTGTGGGTCGGACTGGCCTCGTGGTG
>CAIKZV010000298.1 GCA_903831925.1 uncultured Burkholderiales bacterium | reverse complement strand
GACGTGATCCAGGCCTCCGACTGGCTGATCGACCTTGGCCCGGACGGCGGCGACGCCGGCGGCGAAGTGGTGGCGGTGGGCACACCGCAGGCCATCGCGGCGCATCCCGACAGCGTCACCGGACGTTCGCTGCGCGAGTATCAGGTTCAGATGGCCGAGTCAGCGGCGATCTCCGTCAGCGAGAACCGGGTCAGCGAGCACCGGGTCAGCGAACCTGCCAGCGGTACCGATTACGGCGTGCCCCTGCAAACGAGCCTGCGCAACCGGGCGCGCGATGCGATCGTGGTGCACAACGCCCGTGAACACAATCTGAAGAATGTCGATGTCGAGGTGCCGCGCAATCAGTTCACCGTGATCACCGGTGTCTCGGGCAGCGGCAAGTCGACCCTGGCCTTCGATGTGATTTTCGGCGAAGGTCAGCGCCGCTATCTCGAATCGCTCAATGCCTATGCGCGCCAGTTCGTGCAGCCGGCCTCGCGACCCGATGTCGACGGCGTCTTCGGCATTCCGCCGACGGTCGCAATCGAGCAGCGCACCAGTCGCGGCGGACGCAAGAGCACGGTGGCCACGCTCACCGAGATCTATCACTTCCTGCGACTGCTCTATGTGAAGCTCGGCACGCAGCACTGCCCGACCTGCGACAGCCGCATCGAGCCGCAGTCTTTTGACGCCATTGCCGCGCGCATCCTGCGCGAGCACCGCGGCGAGCGCATCGGCCTGCTCGCCCCGCTGGTGGTCGGACGCAAGGGCATCTATACCGACCTCGCCAAGTGGGCGGCGGCCAAGGGATTCACCCATCTGCGCGTCGACGGTGCCTTCCTGCCGACCGGCAAGTGGCCGCGCATCGACCGCTATGCCGAGCACGACATCGATCTGCCGGTGGCCGATCTGGTGGTCTCGCCGCATCGCGAGCCCGAACTGCGCGACGCCTTGCGCTCGGCGCTCGCGTTCGGCAAAGGGATCATCAAGGTCGCCACCGGCCTCGATGCGCTCAAGGCAGCCATCGATGCCGGCGACCCGACCGGCGCCCAGGCGGCGATGCCTACCGCGATCCACTCCACCCAGCGCGCCTGCAGCACCTGCGGCACCAGCTTTGCCGAGCTCGACCCGCGCCTGTTCTCCTTCAACTCCAAGCACGGCTGGTGCACCGCGTGTCTGGGTGCCGGGCTCGAGACCATCGGTCGCATCCGCACCGACGAACTCACCCCGGGCATGGAAGGCGCGACCGATGCCGGTATCGAATACGGCAGCGCGCCCTGCCCGTCCTGCGACGGACAGCGTCTCAACCGCGTGGCGCTAGCGGTGCGGCTGCAGGGCCAGTCGATTACTGCGCTCACAGGCATGCCGGTCGATGCCACCCGACGCTGGCTCGACGGCGTGGGCTTCGAGGGGCGCTCAGCCGAAATCGCCCGCGACATCCTGGCCGAGATCGGCTCGCGTCTGCAGTTCCTGTCGGATGTCGGACTGGGCTATCTGTCGCTGGCGCGTGCCGCGCCCACCCTGTCGGGCGGCGAGGCGCAGCGCATCCGGCTGGCGGCCCAGCTCGGCTCCAACCTGCAGGGGGTTTGCTATGTGCTGGACGAGCCCACGATCGGCCTGCATCCGCGCGACAACCAGGTGCTGCTCGATACCCTGGTCGCGCTGCGCGACAAGGGCAATACCCTGCTGGTGGTCGAGCATGACGAAGACACCATCCGCCGGGCCGACAATGTGATCGACATCGGCCCGGGCGCGGGGCGACTGGGCGGACACATCGTCGCCTCGGGCACGCATGCGGCGCTCGCCGCTCACCCCGACAGCCTCACCGGACGCTTTCTCGCGCATCCGCTGCAGCATCCGCTGCAGCCGGCCCGCCCGGTTGCCGCCGACGGCCCGGCGATCACCGTGCGCGGCGCGCGTTTGCACAATCTGCAGGGCTTCGATGCCCGTCTGCCTCTGGGCCGGCTCACGGTGGTCACCGGTGTGTCCGGCTCAGGCAAATCGAGCTTTGCGCGCGATGTGGTGCTGACCAATCTTTATGCGGTGGTCACCGCGCGCAACAGCGGTCGCGCCGGTGCCGACAAGGCGCTGTCGCTGCTGGCTGCGCCGATCGGCTGTGATGCCATCGAGGGGACCGAGCCGATCGGCCGGGTGCTTGAGGTCGACCAGACCCCGATCGGCAAGACACCGCGTTCCTGCCCGGCCACCTATGTCGGTTTCTGGGATGCGATCCGCAAGCTCTTTGCCGACACCACCGAGGCGCGCGTGCGCGGCTATGACGCGGCACGGTTCTCGTTCAATACCGGCGCCGGGCGCTGCCCGGCCTGCGAAGGCCAGGGTGTCAAGACCATCGAGATGAGTTTCCTGCCCGATGTGAAGGTGGTCTGCGATGTCTGCGCCGGCCAGCGCTTCAATCGCGAGACCCTGCAGGTCACCCTGCGCGGCAAGAATGTCGGTGAGGTGCTGTCGATGAGCGTGGATGAAGCGGTGATCTACTTTTCGGCGCATCGCTCGATCGAGCATCCGCTCAAGCTGCTGCAGGATGTCGGCCTGGGCTATCTCACCCTCGGCCAGCCGAGTCCGACCCTGTCGGGCGGCGAATCGCAGCGCATCAAGCTGGTCACCGAACTGGCCAAGGTGCGCGATCTGGGCGCAAGCGCCGCCTCACGCTATAACCCGGTGCACACGCTCTATGTGCTCGATGAACCCACGGTCGGCCTGCACATGGCCGACGTCGAAAAACTCATCCGCGTGCTGCACCGGCTGGTCGATGCCGGCAACACGCTGGTGGTGATCGAACACGACATCGACATCTGGGCAGAAGCCGACTGGATCATCGATCTCGGCCCGGAGGGCGGCGACGGCGGCGGGCGCATCGTCGAGGTCGGGCCACCGCTCGATCTGGCGGCGCGGGCCTCGAGCCACACCGGGCGGGTGCTCAGCGAGTTTCTGGCATCACGGGCGGCGATCGCATCCCGGGCAGCGTAAGCGAGGCGGCGGGCAGCGTAAGCGAGGCGGCGGGCAGCACACCCTCGAGCGCGAGCAGATGCTCCTTGCGCTCGAGGCCGCCGGCATAGCCGGTGAGCGAGCCGTCGCGGCCGATCACCCGGTGACAGGGCACGAAAATCGATACCGGGTTACGGCCGACGGCCGAGCCCACCGCCCGCACAGCCGCAGGCGAGCCGATCTGCCGGGCAAGTTCACCATAGGTGCTGGTGCGGCCGCGGCCGATGGTTAGCAGTGCGGCCCAGACCTTGCGCTGAAAGGGCGTGCCGTGCATCGCAAGCGGCATATCGAGTTCGACCGCCTCGCCTTTGAAGTAGCGATCGAGCAGCGCCGCAATCCGTTTTGCGATCGGATCGTCATCCTGTCGAGGGCCTGATGTCGTGAGCGCCGGCTGATGCTTCTGCCCATCGAAATACAGGCCAGTCAGCGCGCCGCCATCGAAGGTCAGCGCAATCGGGCCGAGCGGACTCGGCAGCAGAGCATGGTTCATGAGGAGCGCTCCTGTTCAGCATTGAGGGGAGAGGATGCATCTGGTCCCACTGCAGGGGCCACAGCCAGCGAGCGCCACAAATGCATCACCGCATAGCCGCGCCAGGGTCGCCAAACTTCGGCCGCGGCAATCGCCGCACGCGGCGTGCTGACGCCCAGCGCTTTCATCACACCGACGTCGGCTGCCGGGAAAGCATCCGGCCAGCCGAGGGCGCGCATGGCAATGTAATGGGCGGTCCAGTCGCCGATGCCGGGCACCGCTTTCAGGCGCGCGATGGTGGCATCGATCTCGACCCCCGATTCAAGCATCAGCCCCTCATCGGCGACGGCTCGGGCCAGAGCAATCAGGGTGCGCGAGCGCTGCCGGGTCACGCCGAGCGCACCGATCGCCTCGGCCGACAGCGCGGCCACTGCAGCGGCCTGTGGAAACGCCCGCGACAGCTCGGGCCAGGGTGTCGCGACCGGCTCGCCGAAGGCAATCGCAAAGCGGCCGGTCAGCACACTGGCCTGCTTCACCGTCACCTGCTGACCGAGGATCGCCCGCACCGCGATCTCGAAGCCATCAAATGCCCCGGGCAATCGCACGCCCTCGAAGCCGGCCGCCAGATCACCCAGACTCTGGGCCACCTCGTCGGGTCGTGCGCCGAGATCGAAGGCGCGCCGCACTCGTCCTAGCGCCGCCGGAATCACGCCCACCAGCGACGGATCAAGCCGCACCTCGAGCACATGCCGCGCCGCAGCCCGGCCCACAGGCGGCGCGACCTCGATCCAGCCGATGCGCTGACCACCGCCTGGCGCCGGCAGCCTCACGATGCGCCGGTAAACCGGCACACCACGGTGCCCTCGAGACAGCCCACGACCCCGACCCTCGACAGGCAATGCAAGCTCGACGCGCTCAACCCGATCAATCGCCCTGCGGCCCAGAAACTCGGTCAGCCACAACCAGTCGAGTGGCGGCCGATAGGCCAGCCGACACTGCAGGACGCCTTCGTCACGGGCATGTGCCGGTCGAGCCGCACGTCGCAGGTCGGTGGGCGCGAGCCGATATCGCCGCACGAAGCAGTCGTTGAAGCGGCGCAGGCTCGAAAAGCCGGCAGCAAGCGCCACTTCGGTCACCGGCAGGGCGGTGTCCGTCAGCAGCCGCTTGGCCAGCAGCAGCCGCTGGGTCTGGGCATAGTCGATCGGCGAGACGCCGAACTGCGCATCGAAGACCCGCCGCAGATGGCGGTCGGTCACACCGAGCTGGCGCGCGATTGCCGGCAGGCCACCGACCGTGAGCGCACCGTCTTCAATCATCGCCGCCGCCGACTGCGCGAGCCGGGCACTGGCATCAACGCTCGAATGACCCGGCGCCAACTCGGGGCGACAGCGCAGACAGGGCCGAAAGCCGGCGTGCTCGGCCGCGGCTGCGCTCGAATGAAAGCGGCAATTCTCGCGACGCGGTGTCCGGGCGGTGCAGATCGGCCGGCAGTAGATGCCGGTGCTGGTCACGCCCACGAAGAAGCGCCCATCGAAACGGGCGTCCCGCGCGCGAAGCATCTGCCAGCACAAGGCAGCGTCGGTGGTTTGTGGCAGCATCCCTGACATGAGGCGGATTATCCGCTCGCTCCAACCTCAGTGCTCGCCATATTCGGACATGACTGCCTCCTCCCACGACCCAGGACAAATCGCCCTGCCTGAGATCGCGTTGCTGCAGGCCCATGCCGCGCGTCTTCAGACGCTTGCCTTGCGCGATCTGCTTGGCGACGACCCGGACCGATCGGCTCACCTGTCGCTCGATGCCGGCCCGATTCACGCCGACTTCGCACGCCAGCGCATCGACTCCGCGGTGCTGCGCGATCTCGAGGCCTGGGCGATGCACTGCGGCTTTGAGCGCTCACGTGATGACCTCTTCTCAGGTCGGATCGTCAATCCCACCGAACGGCGCCCCGCGTTGCACACCGTACTGCGCGGCGTTGGCGGCGATCCCGACCTTGCGGCAGCGGTCGCGCTCGAGCGCCGGCGCATGGCCGAACTCGCCAATCGCCTGCGCAGCGGCGCTCTGCCCGGCTTTCGCGGTCGGCCGATCTCCACCCTGGTCTGCATCGGCATCGGTGGCTCCGACCTCGGACCCCGCCTGGTCTGCGATGCCCTGACAAGCGAGGGTGATTTTGATGTGCGCTTCGTCGCCAATGTCGATCCGGATGACCTCGAGCGTGAACTGCGCGGGCTGGATGCGGCAACGACCGCGTTTGCGGTCATCTCCAAGACCTTCACCACCCGCGAGACGCTCGCCAATGCGGCGGCGGCACGCGCCTGGCTGCTCGCCGGCGGATGTCCTCAGACCTCGCTGGCCGGTCAGTTCATCGGCATCACCGCGGCACCCGAGGCCGCACGGCGCTGGGGCATCAGCGATGCGCTGATGCTCACCTTCTGGGAGGGGGTTGGCGGGCGATATTCACTGTGGTCGAGCGTCGGTTTTGGTGTGGCAGTGGCTTGCAGCGTCGAGGCCTTCGATGCCCTGCTCGATGGTGCGGCGCTGGTCGACCGGCACTTTCGTGACGCGCCGCTGGCAGAGAACCTGCCGGCGCGCATCGGCCTGATCTCGGTCTGGAACCGGTCTTTTCTCGGTCTGTCCTCACAGGCGGTCGTGCCCTATGCCGAGCGCCTGCGACTGCTGCCAGCCTGGCTGCAGCAACTGGTCATGGAGAGCAACGGCAACTCGGCAGCGATTGCCGGCGGCACGGTTGCGCTCAAGACCTCGCCGGTGATCTGGGGCACCTCCGGCACGAATGCGCAGCATTCCTATTTTCAGCAGTTGCATCAGGGACCGGACATCGTGCCGGTCGACTTCATCGTCGCGCGGCGCAGTCGCGCCAATGCCCTGGGTGCCGATGACGATCGCCACCGGATCCTGGTGGCCAACTGCCTCGCGCAGTCGGCGGCGCTGGCGATCGGCAAGACCTCTGACGATCCGCACCGGTTCTTTCCCGGCAATCGACCGAGTTCGATGCTGATCATCCCTCAGCTCGATGCGCAGGCGCTCGGCGCGCTGCTGGCCTGCTACGAGCACGCCACCTTTACTGCAGCGGTGGTGCTCGGCATCAACCCCTTCGATCAGTTCGGCGTCGAGCTGGGCAAGGTCCTGGCGGGCGAAGTCGAATCATTGCTCGCAGGCGGCGCCGGATCAGGGCTCGACGCCACAACCCACGCCCTGGCCAACCGGCTGCGCTGAATATTAATCGGGGTCAGAAGACAATTAAATGCCCCGCGCCTTCAGGCCAGGGTCAGCGGCAACGAACGCAGACGCTGCCCGGTCGCAACGAACACCGCATTGGCGACCGCCGCCGCCACCGGCGGCACCATCGGCTCGCCAACACCTTCAGGCGCCGCCGTCGAGACAATGATCTCGGTCTCGACCACCGGCGCGTCGCTCATGCGCAGCACCTTGTAGTCATGAAAGTTGGACTGCTTCACCTGCCCCTTGTCGATCGTGATCTCGCCCTGCAGCGCCGCGCTCAAGCCGAACACCACGCTGCTTTCAGCCTGCTGGCTGATGAGATTCGGGTTCACCGGATAACCGCAGTCGATCACGCAGACCACCCGGTCGACCCGGATGTGCCTGTCGCGGCTCACCGTGACTTCAGCCACCTGCGCCACGATCGAGCCGAAGGATTCGTGCAGCGCGATGCCCCGACCGCGCTTGCCGCCCTCGCGGTCGACTGGCAGCGGCGAGCCCCAGCCGCCGAGTTCGGCCGCCCGCTGCAGCACTTTCAGATGCCGGGGATGGCGCTGCAGCAGGCCGGCCCGAAACGCCATCGGATCCTGCCCGGCGAATCCGGCCACCTCATCCATGAAGCATTCGTTGAAGAAGGCCTGATGCGAGTGGCCGACCGAGCGCCAGAAACCGACCGGAACCGGCTCGAGCGTCGCCTCGTGCGCGATTCGCGCCGCCGCAAACTCATAAGGCTGATCGAAGGCCCCTTCGCTCGTGGTCTTGTCCGGTCCACCTGCCGGCAGATCGAAAATGCGGCCCAGCACCGCCGGCACGATCGCCTGACCCGCTGACAGGTTTCGCCAGGCGCTCAGACGACCCTGCGCATCGAAGCCCGCCTCGAAACGGGCGAGCGTGGCCGGTCGATAGAAGTCATGCGTCATGTCCTGCTCACGCGACCAGAGCGTCTGCACCGGCGCGCCATCGGCGGCCATGGCAATCGCAGCAGCCTGCCCGATGAAGTCGACATCGAGCCGGCGCCCGAATCCGCCGCCGAGATACTGGACCTGGATATCGACCTTGTCGGCGGCCAGACCGGTTGCCTTGGCCACCGCACGCCGGGCCAGATCGGGCACCTGGGTCGAGACCCAGGCGGTCGCCCGGCCATCGCTGACCTGCACCGTGCAGTTCATCGGCTCAAGCGCTGCATGAGCCAGATACGGCGCCCGGTATTCGGCAGACAGCTTTTTCGCCGCGACCGCCATCGCGCCAT